>NZ_JBEXSD010000012.1:0-99276 GCF_040613495.1 Nocardioides sp. NPDC006273
GGGCGCTATCCCTCGTGAACGATTCACAAGGTGTCATCGTCTAGCGCAGCGCCCCGCAGACCCTCCCCTGGCAGGACCGGCCAACCCTGGGCCCCTAGCCCGCACCCAACCCGAAATCCGCGGCGGCCCCAACCCATGCGCCACAGCCCACCGAGACCTGTCCTCGGCCGCCAAACTGGAACATGTTTCGGTCATATCGGCCAGAACGCCCCTCCGGTGACCAGGGGTTACGCGGCACAGGTAACGCCTGAACCGCGAACAGGCGCACGCTGGGTGGAAGGCACCCGATAGGGTTCCGGTCACATGTAACCGCCTTTTACAGACAGGGAGCGCCACGATGGGTGACTTCGTCAACCTGACCGTCGAGGACGGCGTCGGCACGATCCGACTAGACCGGCCCAAGATGAACGCGATCAGCTTCCAGGTGCAGGCTGAGCTGCTCGAGGTCGCGACCGAGGCGGCGGGCGACGACGACGTACGCGCGGTGGTCGTCTACGGCGGGGAGAGGCTGTTCGCCGCCGGCAACGATGTCAAGGAGATGGCCGGCCTCTCCTACTCCGAGATGGCCAAGCGGGTCGCGGGTGTGCAGGCCGCGGTGACAGCGGTCGCGGAGATCCCCAAGCCGGTGGTGGCCGCGGTGACCGGCTACGCGCTGGGCGGGGGCTGCGAGCTGGCGCTCGCCGCCGACTTCCGGATCGCCGCCGACGACGCCACCTTCGGTCAGCCGGAGGTGCTGCTCGGCATCATCCCCGGTGCCGGGGGCACCCAGCGGCTGGCGCGACTGGTCGGGCCGTCCAAGGCCAAGGATCTGATCTTCTCGGGCCGCTTCGTCAAAGCAGACGAGGCGCTTGCTATCGGCTTGGCCGACCGGCTGGTGCCGGCGGCCTCTGTCTACGAGGAGGCGCTCGCGTGGGCGAGCCAGTACAAGAAGGCGGCGCCCTACGCTCTGGCGGCGGCGAAGACGGCGATCGACAAGGGGCTCGGGGTGGACCTCGCCACCGGGCTGGCCATCGAGCAGCAGCAGTTCGCCGGCGTGTTCGCGACGCAGGACTCCCAGATCGGGATGGGATCGTTTCTGGAGAACGGTCCGGGCAAAGCCAACTTCGAAGGGAAGTGACTCTCGTGTCCGACACCAAGAAATCCTCCGGTCCTGCCGTGGTGAAGACCGTCCGGTCCTACGCCTCCAGGGCGGTCTGGGTGATCGCGCTGATCGCCGCCCTGGCGCTGGCGATCGGTGCCCTTCTGATCGCGCTCGACGCCAACCAGAGCAACACGCTCGTCGCCTTCGTGCTCGACGCGGCAGACGTTGCCGATCTCGGCCTGTTCTCTCGTGAGAACGGCATCAAGCAGTTCGGCGGTGAGGACGCAGCGACCAAGAACGCGCTCTTCAACTGGGGCATCGGTGCGCTGGCCTGGCTGATCGTCGGCCGGATCGTGGCTGGTTTCATCCGGCCCTGACCCCATGTGACATTCTCAACTCGAAGGCACCTGTCATCCTTATGTGACTGACGGGTAACATCGCTGGCGAACTACGACCATTCAGGAGGGGCCGGCTAGGCCGCACCATCATGAACATTGTTGTGCTTGTGAAGTACGTACCGGACGCGACCGCGGACCGGCAGTTCGAGGACGACTTCACCGTCGACCGCGTGAACGTCGACGGTCTGCTCTCCGAGCTCGATGAGTATGCGGTCGAGCAGTCGTTGCAGATCAAGGAGAAGCGCGACGGTGAGGAGATCTCCGTCACCGCGCTGACCGTGGGTCCCGAGGCCGCCGAGGCTGCTGTGCGCAAGGCGCTGCAGATGGGCGCCGACAAGGGCGTCCACGTCGTCGACGACGCGATCGCCGGCTCCGACTCCATCGCCACCTCGCTCGTGCTCGCCAAGGCGATCGAGAAGATCGGCGCCGAGACCAAGGTCGACCTGGTGGTCGGCGGTCTGGCCTCGACCGACGCCAGCATGAGCGTCGTCCCGGCGATGCTCGCCGAGCGCCTCGGCCTGCCGCAGGTCACCCTGGCCTCGGTCGTCGAGACCCAGGGCGACCAGATCCGCATCAAGCGTGACGGCGACGTCGCCACCGAGGTCATCGGTGGCACGCTGCCGCTGGTCCTCTCGGTGACCGACCAGTCGGGCGAGGCCCGCTACCCGTCGTTCAAGGGCATCATGGCGGCCAAGAAGAAGCCGCTGGAGACCTGGTCGCTGGCCGATCTCGGTGTCGACGCCGGTCAGGTGGGTCTCGGTGCCGCGTACACCGCGGTCGAGGAGACGGCGGCCCGCCCGCCGCGTACCGCCGGTGAGATCGTCACCGACGAGGACGGCTCTGGCGCCAAGGCGCTGGCCGAGTTCCTCGTGTCCAAGAAGTTCATCTGAGGCCGAGAAAGGATTCTGAATCATGGCTGAAGTTCTCGTTCTCATCGACCACGTGGGTGGTCAGGTCAAGAAGCCGACCTACGAGCTGCTCACCCTGGCCGCCAAGCTCGGCGAGCCGTCCGCGGTCTACATCGGTGACGCCGGCGGCGCTGCTGGTGCCGCGGAGGCCGTGAAGGGCTACGGCGCCGAGAAGGTGTACGTCATCGACGACGCCCAGATCAAGGGCTACCTGGTGGCCCCGAAGGCCGAGGCGCTCGCGCAGCTGGCCGGCACCGCCTCCCCGGCGGCGATCCTGCTGCCCTCCTCCGCGGAGAACAAGGAGGTCGCCGGACGTCTGGCGATCAAGCTCGACTCCGGTCTGATCACCGACGCCGTCGACCTCGACGAGTCCGGCGTGGCGACCCAGTCGGTCTTCGCCGGAAACTTCACGGTCAAGGGCAAGGTCACCAAGGGCACCCCGATCATCACGGTCAAGCCCAACTCGGCCGCTCCGGTCGAGAAGGCCGGCGCCGCCGCGGTCACCCCGTTCGAGGTGACCATCTCCGACGCCGCCAAGACCGCCCAGATCGTGGCCTCCCAGCCGCGTAAGGCCTCGGGTCGCCCCGAGCTCACCGAGGCCGCGATCGTGGTCTCCGGTGGTCGTGGCACCGGCGGCGACTTCTCCGCCGTCGAGGGCCTCGCCGACGCGCTCGGTGCCGCCGTCGGCGCCTCGCGTGCCGCGGTCGACTCCGGCTGGATGCCGCACACCTTCCAGGTCGGCCAGACCGGCAAGACCGTCTCCCCGCAGCTCTACGTGGCCAACGGGATCTCCGGCGCGATCCAGCACCGCGCCGGTATGCAGACCTCGAAGACCATCGTCGCGGTCAACAAGGACGAGGAGGCCCCGATCTTCGAGCTCGTCGACTTCGGTGTGGTGGGCGACCTGCACACCGTCCTCCCGGCCGTCACCGACGCGGTGAAGGCCGCGAAGGCCTGAGCTCGCCCGGCGCTCGCGCCGGGCGAACGCGAAGGGGTCGAGCGAGCGCACAGCCGAGCTTGCGAGGCTGTGACCGCGGGTCGAGACCGACGGTGAGCTACGTGTTTCACTTCGCGTGAGACGTCCTGAAAACCCGCCTCCGAGCAGCCGCTCGGAGGCGGGTTCTTTACTGTTTGGTATCGGGTCCGGCGAATTGTCGCGCGGGCCATACGTCGCTGGGTATAGTCCGGGCCCATGTGGGTCAATTTGCTGAGGTCGAAGACGACCCGGAAGATATCGATCGCCTCGGCTGTGGCGGGATGCGTGGCAGCGCTGGTGATGGCGACGATGTCGGTGGTCTCGACACCAGCGACCGCGGCGCCCTGGTCGCCGCCGCCGGGACCGTTCTTCAACAACCCGACAGGCAACTACGCGCAGCGCAACGCCGTCGTCAATCGGATCAACACCAGCATCCGGCACTCGGTGCGGGGCTCCTACATCCGGTTCGTCACCTACAACCTGGACCGTGCCGACACCGTCGACCAGCTGATCGCCGCCCACAAGCGCGGTGTTCACGTGCAGATCCTGGTCAACCGGAAGATGTGGAGCAGCGGCGAGAAGAAGCTGGCCGCGCGCCTCGGCACCAAGCGCCACCGGCCGAGCTTCATCTACGGATGCGCCGGTGCCTGCCGTGGATACACCAAGGGCAACCTGCACATCAAGATCCACTCCTTCACCCAGGTCGGCTCCAAGCGCAACATCGTGATCAACAGCTCCGGCAACCTCGGTGGCGGCGCGGCCGGATCCCAGTGGAACGACGGCCAGACGATCTACGCCAGCACCAGCCTGTGGCGGACCTGGCTGCGGATGTTCAACGAGCTCAAGGCCGACAGGAAGGCCACGCCGCGCTACGTCTCGTGGTCCGGTGGCGGGACCTCCGTCGGGTTCCAGCGCACGCGCCCTGGGGCGACCAGCGAAGAGGTCTACGCCCGCGGCTCCGGCGACAGGGTGATCGACCGGCTGCGCCGGGTCGGTTGCCGGGCGCCCACGGGCTACGGCACCAAGGGCAAGACGATCCTGCGAGTCCACATGTACGCGTGGTACGGCCGCCGCGGCGAGCGGATCGCCGACGAGGTCGTCCGGCTGAAGAAGCGTGGCTGCGTGGTCCGGGTGATCGGCTCGGTCACCAGCGCGCCTGTCTATCGAAAGCTCAGGCGGGTCGGCATCCCGGCGCGCGACGCCGCGTGGGACTGGGGCCAGAAGAAGTCGACCGGCGGCGACAACATCGTCTACGGCTCGCGGTGCTACTCCCACTACAAGTGGATGAGCGTCAACGGTTCTTTCGGCGGCCGCGGCACGTTCAGCGTCTGGACCGGCTCGGAGAACTGGTCGCCGCCGTCGTTCAGCAACGACGAGGTCACCTTCCGGTTCACCTCGAAGAGCTACTACAACGCCTACACCGACCGGTTCAAGAGGATGTGGAACAGCTCGAACGCGACCCACAAGATCTACAGCCAGCCGAAGCGTCGTCCCTGCGCCTGACCGGTTGGCCGCTAGCCTCCACGGGTGAGCTTCGGTGAACTCGATGGAGGCATCCAGCCGCTCGACGGCGGCTGGTCGGGAGAGACGTTCCTGGCGGAAACCGGTGGTGAGCGGTCGGTGGTGCGGGTCTTCGCCGATCCGCGCCATCCACCGCAGGCCGCGGAGATCCAAGAGGCCCTGCACCGTCTGGTGCGGGGCCTCCTCCCGGTCCCGGAGGTCTTGGAGGTCCGCCGCGCGGACCTCGACATGGGCACACCCGCACTGCTGGTGACCGCGTTCGTCGACGGCGTACGCGGCGACCTGCTGGTTCCTGACCTGAACGAGGAGCAGCAGCGTCGGCTCGGACGAGAGCTCGGGGAGATCGCGGCGACCCTGGCCGGGATGCCGTTCCTGACCGCCGGGACCTTCGCCGACAAGGAGCTGAGGGTCGAGGCGCATGCGTTGGACCTGACTGACTGGGTCGAGTCGTACGCGGATCGACTCGACTGGTCACCGGCGGACCTTGAGGGTCTGCGCGACGTTGCCGCCGACGCCCAGTCCCTGCTCGACGCGGTCACCAGGGTGAGCCTGGTGCACAGCGACCTCAACCCGAAGAACCTCATCCTCGATCCGGAGACGCTGAGCGTGCGTGCGGTCGTCGACTGGGAGTTCGCCCATGCCGGACCCCCGTATGCCGATCTCGGCAATCTGCTGCGGTTCGACCGGCAGGAGGCGTACGTCGCGGGGGTGCTGGAGGGCTACGTCTCGGCGCGCGGTGGCAGCACCTCGGAAGCCCTCGATCTGGCGCGCTCCGCGGACCTGGTTGCGCTGGTGGAGCTCGGCGCGCGGCGTACCGACAATCCGGTGGCCGCCCGGGCGCACGATCTCCTCCTCGAGATCGCGCGATCCGGTGATGTCCACATCGCCCCAGAGGGCTCGGATCGAGGCTAGGCTTCGGAGCGCGCCGGACGGTGCCGGCGCGACCTGGGGGATGGTTGTGGGAGCGAGTGAGCTCGACGGGGCCCGAGGCCCTGCCGGAGGTTGGTGGCGTAGCTGGACGCCCTGGATCTCGGCGTTGGTGCTGTCGGCGCTCTTCGCCGGTGCGATGTCAGGGATCGCGTTCGTCAGGAGGTCCTACCAGCCACCGGTGGACTATCCGGCGATGAACGAGTCCGAGCCCGCGGCGATCGCATCGGCACCGGCGAGCCCGGCCGGGAAGAAGGAGCGGCTCGAGGCCTCGCCAGGTGCCCGGCCGGCGGGCGATCCCAGCGAGTCGAAGCCGGCGAAGCCGTCGCGGAAGCTGCGGCCCTCCGCGTCCACGTCCGCATCTGCGAGCGGTGAGCCGATGGCGACGGCGAAACCGTCCGAGAGTCCGCGCGGCCCGCTCGAAAGCCTGGGCGAGCTGCTGGGGTTGGGCGGCGAGGACTGACTCTGTCCGTGCGGTCCGCACGGCGAAAGGGTGGTGGCTGCGTACGGCCGACGACATAGGCTTCGTACATGAGTGCAGAGGCAGTGATCCGTGAGGTGGCGGCGAAGGCACGAGAGGCGAGCTACGAGCTCGCGGTCGCGCCGCGCAGTGTGAAGGACGCGGCGCTGCACGCGATGGCCGACGCCCTGCTCGACCGAGCCGACGAGGTGCTGACGGCCAATGCGGCCGACGTGGCCCGTGCCGAGGCGTCCGACAGCCCGGCCAACATCGTCGACCGCCTCACCCTGACCCAGGAGCGCCTCGATGGCATCGCCGCCGCGCTCCGCGAGCTCGCCGCTCTTCCGGACCCGGTGGGAGATGTCGTCCGCGGCAGCACCCTCGCCAACGGTCTCGAGCTGCGGCAGGTGCGGGTCCCCTTCGGCGTCGTCGGGATGATCTACGAGGCACGCCCCAACGTCACCGTCGACGCTGCCGGGATCTGCCTCAAGTCCGGCAACGCGGCGCTGCTGCGTGGTTCCTCCAACATCGCGGCCAGCAACGTGGCGATCGTCGCCGTGCTCCGCGACGCCGTGGTCTCGGTCGGTCTCCCGGCCGACGTGATCCAGGTCGTGCCCGGTGAGGGCCACGACTCGGTCAAGGCCCTGATGCGCGCCCGTGGACTGGTCGACGTGCTCATCCCGCGCGGTGGCGCCGGCCTGATCCGCAGCGTCGTCGAGGAGTCCACCGTGCCGGTCATCGAGACCGGGGTGGGCAACGTGCACGTCTACGTCGACAAGGCCGCGGATCTCGACAAGGCGCTCGCGATCGTCATCAACTCCAAGACCCAGCGCACCAGCGTGTGCAACTCCGCCGAGTCGCTGCTCGTGCACGCCGACATCGCCGAGGAGTTCCTGCCCAAGGTGATCCCCGCGCTCCAGGAGCGCGGCGTCCAGATCCACGGAGACGAGGCCTTCCAGACCTACGACCTGGTCGAGCCGGTCACCGAGGAGGACTACGCGGCCGAGTTCCTGGCGCTGAAGATCAGTGCCGCGGTCGTACCTTCCCTCGACGCTGCCGTCCAGCACATCCGGCGCTGGTCGAGCGGTCACACCGAGGCGATCGTCACCGACGACCTGGGCGCCGCTCGGCGGTTCACGGCCGCGGTCGACTCCGCTGCGGTCATGGTCAACGCCTCGACGCGGTTCACCGACGGCGGCGAGTTCGGCTTCGGTGCGGAGATCGGGATCTCGACCCAGAAGCTGCACGCTCGCGGCCCGATGGGCCTGCCCGAGATGACCTCGACGAAGTACGTGGTCACCGGCGACGGACATCTACGCTAGTCCGAAGCGGCTACTCGAGCGGTCACAAGGTAATCTGTCGCCCATGTCGAACTCCGTTCTGTCGAGCATCATCACCTCCGCTGAGCACGGGGCCGAGCACGGCACCTCCGGCATCGAGTGGGTCATCGGTGGGGTGACCCTGGCCATCCTGTTCTTCGCGCTGATGGCTCTGGTCTGGTTCGCCGGTGGCCGTGAGCACTCCTGAGCGCTGATCAGATGGGCAGCGGGGGAGCGCCCGAGCCAGGTCTGGAGGGTCTGACCGGCAAGCGCCGTGTCGGGGTGATGGGCGGCACCTTCGATCCCATCCACCACGGCCACCTGGTGGCGGCCTCCGAGGTGCAGTCGTTCTTCGACCTCGACGAGGTCGTCTTCGTGCCCACCGGCGACCCGTGGCAGAAGGCCGACCGGAACGTCTCCCCGGCCGAGCACCGCTACCTGATGACGGTCATCGCGACCGCCGCCAACCCGCGCTTCACCGTCAGCCGGGTCGACATCGAACGCGCCGGCCGGACCTACACCATCGACACCCTGCGCGATCTCGCCAAGGCGCTGCCGGACGCCGAGCTCTACTTCATCACCGGGGCCGACGCGCTCGCCGAGATCTTCACCTGGCGCGACACCGACGAGCTCTTCGAGCTCGCCCAGTTCGTGGGGTGCACGCGTCCGGGCTACGCGATGGATCCCGAGGTCATCTCGAAGATCCCCGCCGACCGGATCACCATGCTCGAGATCCCGGCTCTGGCGATCTCCTCCTCCGACTGCCGCGATCGGCGTCACCGCGGCGAGCCGGTCTGGTATCTCGTCCCAGACGGCGTGGTGCAGTACATCGGCAAGCACGACCTCTACCGACCCACTCCCCACCTCAAGAATCCCCATTACAAGGATGGCCCATGACCGCGACCGAGCACGCTCTCGAGCTCACCATCACGGCCGCCC
This sequence comes from Nocardioides sp. NPDC006273, assembly GCF_040613495.1. Lineage (NCBI taxonomy): Bacteria > Bacillati > Actinomycetota > Actinomycetes > Propionibacteriales > Nocardioidaceae > Nocardioides > Nocardioides sp. NPDC006273. The sequence continues at coordinate 8,530 of NZ_JBEXSD010000012.1, forward strand.
GCGCGGCCTCGGAGAAGAAGGCTGGACACATCCTCGCCTTCGACGTCAGCGACCAGCTGGCGATCACCGACACCTTCCTGCTGGCCTCCGCCCCCAACGAACGGCAGGTGCAGTCGATCGTCGACGAGGTCGAGCTCAAGCTGCGCGACCTCGGCTCCAAGCCGCTGCGGCGTGAGGGTCACAAGGAGGGGCGCTGGGTGCTGCTCGACTACGGCGAGATCGTCGTGCACGTCCAGCACGAGGAGGAGCGCCAGTTCTACGCCCTCGAGCGGCTCTGGCGTGACTGCCCCGCCATCTCGCTGCCCGCCGACGTCGTCTCCGAGGACTGAGGTCAGGTGGGCGAGCCAGCTGTGCCTGCGGAACCCCGTCGCCTCATCCTGCTCCGCCACGGCGTCACCGGCTGGAACGCCGACGGTCGCTACCAGGGCCAGACCGACATCGAGCTCGTCGAGACCGGCCATCAGCAGGCCAAGGCCGCCGCTCGCACGCTCGCGACGACGTACGCCGTGACCCGGCTCGTCTCCTCCGACCTGATGCGGGCACGCCAGACCGCTGCCCACGTCGCCGAGGAGACCGGCCGCGAGGCTGCGTACGACCCGCGCCTGCGTGAGGTCTGCGCGGGGGAGGCCGAGGGGATGAACCGCGCCCAGATCCACGAGCGCTTCGGTGAGATGCCGGCCAGCTGGGAGCCCTACGGCGGGGAGTCGTGGCCCACCGTGGCGGCGCGCTTCAGCGCCGCGCTCCACGACGTCGCCGAGACCGTCGAGCCCGGCGAGACCGTCGTGGTCGTCGCCCACGGCGGCGCCATCCGCCAGGGTCTGGCCGCCTTCCTCGGCTGGGAGCCGTCCGTCGTCACCACCCTCGCGCCGCTGACGAACTGCGCCTGGATCGAGCTCGTTGCCCGAGAGTCCACTCATGGACTCATTCCGTCAGCGCCATGGCGCCTCGCGACGTACGGAGTGGGCACCCCGATTTCGTGATCGCAAACTGATTCCGCTAATGTTCTTCTCGTTGCCCGGGGTGATCGACCGGGACAACGCCACGGGGGTGTGGCGCAGCTGGTAGCGCATCTGCATGGCATGCAGAGGGTCAGGGGTTCGAGTCCCCTCACCTCCACCGAAATGCCGGTCAGGGCCATGTTCTGAACTCTGAGAAGGGTTCGAGAACATGGCCTTTTCCGCATTTGGTTCGCATGGATCTGGGCCTGGATCTGACATGAAACTGCAAAGAAACTGCCAAGAGGCCTCAATGTTCGAGCCTCAGGGTCTTTCCTCGTGTGCCGAGCCCTCCGTGAACCCGAGAACCTCATCCCTCGCAGCGGTGACTTGCCCGCCCTGGACGATCGCGAGCGTGGGTCGGTGTTCCGCCGATGAATGGTGTGGTGTTCGTGCACATCGGAACCCGCAAGAGCGGTACGACCTCGCTGCAGGGCCTGCTGCGCGGCTCCAGTGCGGCTTTGGCGGAGCAGTCGGTCGCGCTGCGTGCGACGCCGCACGGGATGACCGAGGTGATCGCCGACCTCGTCTCCGGCCGGCGCGAACTGCAGGAGGAGGCCGTCGGCCGTCTCGTACGTGTCCTGAAGCTCGGTCCCGAACGGCAGATCATCTCGTTGGAGGCCCTGGCCGAGCTGCCGCAGTGGCTGGCCTCGCAGATCGTGGCGGCCATCCAAGGGCTCGGCTACGAGGTCAAGGTGCTCATCACCGCCCGTCACTGGGGTCTCGCGATTCCCTCGGAGTGGCAGCAGACCGTGAAGGAACGCGGCACCGCGACCTTGCAGGAGTACATCGCGGCCACCCGTCACGGAAGCCCCGGCGAACCGGGGTTCTGGGCCTGTCACTACCTGCCCGACATCGTCTCCCGCTGGAGCGAGCGGACCGATGACGTCGTCGTGATCGCCACCCCGTCACCGCCCGTCGACGGCCTAGGCATCGTCGACCTGTTCTGTGCGGAGGTCGGTATCGACCCATCCACGTTGAGCAAAGCGCCGGGCGAGGCGGTCGCCAACCGCTCGCTGTCGCTGGGCCAGGCCGAGATGGTGCGCCGGCTCAACCTCGAGCTCTCCCGCCGGCAGGTGCCGAAGCGGCCGTTCTATCGCAAGGCCGTGCGCGGCTGGATCGTGCGCGAGAGCCTGATGGCAGACAGCGGCCGCACGCCGGTTCGGCTGCCCGCCGAGGCGGCCCCGTGGTGCGTCGAGGTCACCCGGCGCCAACTGGTCGAGCTGAGGCGTTCGGGTGTTCGCATCGTTGGCGACGAGGCTGACCTGGTCTGCCCCGAGGACCTCGCCGTCGGCCCCGTCGAGCCCAATGACCGCGACGTCCTCGACGTCGCCCTCGGTGCCATGGCCGAGCTCGCCATCCAACGCTGGAAGACCGTCGCTGAACGTGACCTGGCCGTTGGGCGGCCCGAGAAGCGCAGCACCCGTGTACGTCGGCTGCGTACAGCGGTTCGGCGACGGATCCTCTGAGTCGAGGTCCTGAGAAACGACGTGTGAGATCTGCTCGACGCCGTCGGCAGCGGGAATCCCGCTGCTGACGGCGTCGAGCCACGTTCCGGCTCGCTCGGACCCTTGACTGCGGGCGGAGGGTCGTCTTACGCTCATTCTGATATATGAGTCGTGTATCATTACTCACCCAGGAGCCCAGCATGACCATCAGCCCGCCCAGCTCGACCGTTGTTGCGCCGATGGCGACCGCCTCCACCGCGACGACCAACGTGCTCACGCTCTCATGCCAGGAGCGCCCGGGGATCATGCAGGCGGTCACCAGCTTCCTGTACGAGCGTGGGTTCGACATCCTCGAGCACCAGCAGCACGACGACCGGATGGGGGAGCTGTTCTTCCTCCGGACCGAGTTCGCCGCTGTCGGCGGGGCCGGTGTCGATGAGCTCACCGCCGAGTTCGGGCCGATCGCGGATCGGTTCGGGATGTCGTTCACCTTCCACGACGAGCGCAAGCCGCGGCTGCTGGTGATGGTCTCCAAGTTCGGCCACTGTCTCAACGACCTCATCTTCCGGTGGCGTGGTGGGACGCTGGGTGCGGAGATCGCGGTCGTCGCCTCCAACCACGAAGATCTCCGCCCGATGGCGGAGGCGGCCGGCCTGGAGTTCATCCACCTCCCGGTCACGCCGGAGACCAAGCCGCAGGCCGAGCAGCGCATGCTGGATCTGGTCGAGGCGTACGACATCGACCTGGTGGTGCTCGCCCGCTACATGCAGATCCTCTCGGACGGCCTGTGCCGCCAGCTCGAGGGGCGCGCGATCAACATCCACCACTCGTTCCTGCCCGGCTTCAAGGGGGCCAAGCCCTACCACCAGGCGCACGCGCGTGGTGTGAAGCTCGTCGGTGCCACCGCTCACTACGTCACCGCCGACCTCGATGAGGGGCCCATCATCGAGCAGGAGGTCAACCGGGTCGACCACTCCTACACCCCGCAGGCGCTGGCCAACGTCGGACAGGACGCCGAGTGCCTCGCGCTCTCGCGTGCTGTCCGCTGGCACTGCGAGCACCGTGTCCTCATGCACGGCTCCAGCACCGTCGTGTTCCGCTGACCACCCACCCAGAACCACCCGGAAATCTCAGGAGTTGCTCATGCCATCCTCCCGCAGCACCGTCTCGCCCCGCACAGTCATCATCGGCGCCGGCATCGTCGGCACGAACCTCGCGGACGAACTCGTGTCGCGCGGGTGGTCCGACGTCACGGTCATCGAGCAGGGCCCGCTCAGCCTGCCCGGCGGCTCGACCTCGCATGCTCCCGGTCTCGTCTTCCAGATCAACCCGTCGAAGACGATGACCTTGTTCGCCAAGTACACCGTCGAGAAGTTCCTGTCCCTGGAGAAGGACGGCGTGAGCTGCTTCAACCAGGTCGGTGGCCTCGAGGTGGCGACCACCGAGGCTCGCGTCGCCGAGCTCTACCGCAAGCTCGGCTACGCGAAGTCCTGGGGGATCGACGCCCGGGTCATCGGCGCGGCTGAGTGCAAGGACCTCTATCCGCATCTGGACGAGTCGCAGGTCCTCGCGGCGCTGCACATCCCCACCGACGGTCTGGCTCGGGCGGCTCGTGCCGTCGACATCCTCATCGAGCGTACGCGGGCGGCCGGCGTCACCTACCTCGAGCACACGGCGGTGACCGGTGTCCTCCAGGAGGGCGGCCGTGTCACCGGCGTGGAGACCACCGGCGGAGTCGTCGAGGCCGACATCGTCGTCTCGTGCGCCGGGTTCTGGGGCGTCGAGGTGGGCGCGATGGCGGGCACCGACGTGCCGCTCATCCCGCTCGCCCATCAGTTCGTCAAGACCACGCCGGTGCCGGTCCTGAGCGGCAAGCACAAGCAGGCCGACGGCGCGACCCTGCCGATCCTGCGCCACCAGGACCAGGACCTCTACTTCCGGGAGTGGGGGGAGGCGTACGGGATCGGTTCGTACGCCCACAAGCCGATGCCGTACGTCGCCTCCGACCTCGGCCCGACCCCGGAGCACGTCGACCACGACAACATGCCCTCCCGGCTCGACTTCACGCCCGAGGACTTCAAGGGTCCGTGGGACGAGTGCCGCAAGCTGCTCCCGTGCCTGCAGGAGACCGAGATCGCGGAGTCGTCGTTCAACGGCATCTTCTCGTTCACCCCGGACGGGGGGTCGCTCGTCGGTGAGTCCCGCGACGTCGACGGCTTCTGGGTCGCCGAGGCCGTCTGGGTCACCCACTCCGCCGGCGTCGCCCGGGCGGTGGCCGAGGTGCTGACGACCGGCCGCTCGGAGTACGACCTCGCCGACTGCGAGCTCAACCGCTTCGAGGAGACCCAGCTCGCCCCGGCGTACGTCAGCGAGACCTCGCAGCAGAACTTCGTCGAGATCTACGACATCCTGCACCCGCTGCAGCCCAAGGAGTCACCCCGCGACATCCGGGTCAGCCCGTTCCACGCACGCCAGGTCGAGCTCGGCGCCTTCTTCCTCGAGGCGGGGACGTGGGAGAGGCCGCACTGGTACGAGGCCAACGCGGCCCTGCTGGACCAGCTGCCGGAGGAGTGGAAGGCGCCGACGCGCGACGACTGGTCCGCCCGCTACCACTCGCCGATCGCGGCCGTCGAGGCATGGAAGACCCGCACCGCGGTCGCCATGTACGACATGACGCCGCTGCGCCGCCTCGAGGTCTCCGGTCCTGGTGCCGAGACGCTGCTGCAGCGGCTCACCACCGGGGACGTGGCCAAGAAGCCCGGTGCGGTGACCTACACCCTGTTCCTCGACGAGCAGGGTGGGATCAAGAGCGACATCACCGTCGCCCGTCTCGAGGACGAGCTCTACCAGGTCGGTGCCAACGGGACGGTCGACCTGGCGTACCTCCGCCGGGAGGCCCGCAAGCTGCGGGCCGAGGACCCCGCCCTCGCCGCGCATGTCCGGGACACCACCGGCGGCACCTGCTGCATCGGCCTGTGGGGGCCGCTGGCCAGGGACCTGATCGCCAAGGTCAGCGCGGACGACTTCACCAACGACGGTCTGAAGTACTTCCGCGGCAAGCGGGCCACCATCGGCGGGATCCCGGTCACTGCCCTGCGGCTGTCCTACGTCGGAGAGCTCGGCTGGGAGATCTACGCCTCCGCCGAGAACGGCCAGAAGCTGTGGGACGTCCTGTGGGACGCCGGCCAGGAGCACGGTGTCATCGCCGCCGGCCGCGCCGCGTTCGGCGCGCTGCGGCTGGAGAAGGGCTACCGGTCCTGGGGTGCCGACATGACCACCGAGCACGACCCGTACGAAGCAGGCGTCGGGTTCGCGGTGAAGACCGCCAAGGAGGACTTCGTGGGCAAGGCTGCGCTCGAGGGCCGCTCGGTGGAGACCTCGGCTCGCCGGCTTCGCTGCCTCACCGTCGACGACGGCAAGTCCATGGTGCTCGGCAAGGAGCCCGTGCTGTCGGGCGACACCGCCGTCGGGTACGTCACGAGCGCGGCGTACGGGTTCACGATCGGCAAGCCGATCGCCTACGCCTACCTGCCGGCGGAGATCGGCGAGGGCGACCAGGTCGAGATCGAGTACTTCGGTCAGCGGATCCCGGCGACGGTCACACCTGAGCCGCTCTTCGACCCCGCGATGAGCCGTCTGCGCGGCTGACCGGCCTCGTCGGGATCGGGTCCAGAGGCCGTTGACAGCCATCTTCACCAGCAAGCATACTGTTGATCATCAATTGATATATCAATCGTACTTCAAGAGTTCAGGAGTTCACCGTGGTTGACGTCTTGACCGCCTCGCTCGCGACCCTCGACCCCGAGGTCAGCGAGCAGATCGACGCCGAGCTGAGCCGCCAGCAGACGACGCTGGAGATGATCGCCTCGGAGAACTTCGCTCCTGCCGCGGTGATGGAGGCGCAGGGGTCGGTCCTCACCAACAAGTACGCCGAGGGCTACCCCGGCCGCCGCTACTACGGCGGCTGCGAGCACGTCGACGTGATCGAGCAGCTCGCCATCGACCGTCTCAAGGCGCTCTTCTCCGCGGAGTACGCCAACGTGCAGCCGCACTCGGGCGCCCAGGCCAACGCCGCGACGATGTTCGCTCTCCTCGAGCCCGGTGACACCATCCTCGGCCTCTCGCTCGCCCACGGCGGCCACCTCACCCACGGCATGAAGATCAACTTCTCCGGACGCCTCTACCAGGTCGTTCCGTACGAGGTCAGCCGCGAGGACTTCCTGATCGACATGGCCGAGGTCGAGCGTCTCGCCCTCGAGCACCGGCCGAAGCTGATCGTCGCGGGCTGGTCCGCCTACCCTCGCCAGCTGGACTTCGCGGAGTTCCGGCGGATCGCGGATCTGGTCGGCGCCCGGCTCATGGTCGACATGGCGCACTTCGCCGGCCTGGTCGCGACCGGCCTGCACCCGAACCCGGTGCCGTTCGCCGACGTCGTCACCTCGACGACGCACAAGACCCTGGGTGGCCCGCGTGGGGGAGTCATCCTGACCAACGACCCCGCCATCGCCAAGAAGATCAACTCCGCGGTCTTCCCCGGTCAGCAGGGTGGGCCGCTCGAGCACGTCATCGCCGGCAAGGCGGTCGCGTTCAAGGTCGCCGCGGAGCCTGAGTTCCGCGAGCGCCAGGAGCGTACGCTGCGCGGTGCCCGCATCATCGCCGAGCGTCTGCTCGCCGACGACGTCGCGGCCGCGGGTGTCTCGGTGGTCAGCGGCGGCACGGACGTACATCTCGTGCTGGTCGACCTGCGCGACTCCGAGCTGAACGGCCAGGACGGCGAGGACCGGCTCCACCGGATCGGCATCACGGTCAACCGCAACGCGGTCCCGTTCGACCCGCGCCCGCCGATGGTCTCCTCCGGCCTGCGAATCGGCACGCCTGCCCTGGCCACGCGCGGGTTCGGCGACAGCGACTTCAGCGAGGTGGCCGACATCATCGCGGCCGCGCTGAAGGACGACTTCACCGAGGAGACGGCCGATGTCCTGCGCAGCCGGGTGACCGTCCTCGCCGAGAAGCACCCGCTCTACCCCCACCTCATCGAGTCGAACGGAGCCGTGTGATGGCGGACCTCCTGCCCGAGCACCCCGACTTCCTCTGGCGCAACCCGGAGCCCAAGTCCTCCTACGACGTCGTCATCATCGGCGGCGGCGGACACGGTCTCGCGACGGCGTACTACCTCGCGAAGAACCATGGCATCACGAACGTCGCCGTGCTCGAGCGTGGTTGGCTCGCGGGCGGCAACATGGCCCGGAACACGACGATCATCAGGTCCAACTACCTGTGGGACGAGTCCGCGGCGATCTACGAGCACTCCCTCAAGCAGTGGGAGGTGCTCCCCGAGGAGCTCGACTACGACTTCCTCTTCAGCCAGCGCGGCGTGCTCAACCTCGCCCACACGCTGCAGGACGTCCGCGACTCGGTGCGCCGCTGCGAGGCCAACCGCCTCAACGGGGTCGACGCCGAGTGGCTCGACCCCGACCAGGTGAAGGAGGTCTGCCCGATCATCAACACCAGCGACAACATCCGCTACCCGGTCATGGGTGCGACCTACCAGCCGCGCGCGGGCATCGCCAAGCACGACCACGTCGCCTGGGCGTTCGCGCGGAAGGCCGACGAGCTCGGTGTCGACCTCATCCAGGACTGCGAGGTCACCGGTATCGTCAAGGACGGCAACCGGGTGACCGGCGTCCGGACGAGCCGCGGCACCATCGCGGCCGGAAAGGTCGCGCTGTGCGCGGCCGGGCACTCCAGCGTCCTCGCCGAGATGGCCGGCTTCGACCTGCCGATCCAGTCGCACCCGCTCCAGGCGCTCGTCTCCGAGCTCCACCAGCCAGTCCACCCCACGGTGGTCATGTCGAACCACGTCCACGTCTACGTCTCCCAGGCCCACAAGGGCGAGCTGGTCATGGGCGCCGGCGTCGACTCCTACAACGGCTACGGCCAGCGTGGCGGGTTCCACGTGATCGAGGAGCAGATGGCAGCGGCCGTCGAGCTGTTCCCGATCTTCGCCCGAGCCCACCTGCTGCGTACCTGGGGCGGCATCGTCGATGTCACCCCGGACGCCTCCCCAGTCGTGAGCAAGACGCCGATCGACCAGCTCTACGTGAACTGCGGCTGGGGCACCGGTGGCTTCAAGGGCACCCCCGGTGCCGGCTGGACGATGGCGCACACGATCGCCCACGACGAGCCGCACGAGTACAACGCCCCGTTCGCGCTGGAGCGGTTCAGCACCGGCGCCCTCATCGACGAGCACGGCGCAGCCGCCGTGGCCCACTGAAAGGAGCTGACGATGATCCTCATCAGCTGCCCCAACTGCGGGTCGCGTGACGAGACCGAGTTTCACTACGGCGGACAGGCCCACGTCCCGTACCCGGAGGACCCGAACACGCTCAGCGACGAGGAGTGGGGTCGCTACCTGTTCTACCGCGAGAACACCAAGGGCATCTTCGCCGAGCGCTGGGTCCACAGCTCCGGCTGCCGCAAGTGGTTCAACGTTCTTCGTGACACCGTCACCTACCGCATCGCCGCCGTCTACCGCACCGGCGAACCGCGCCCCACTCTGGATGGAGACCCGCAGTGAGCACGACGTCGCAACGCCTCCCAGACGGCGGCCGGATCGACCGATCCACCCGCCTCACCTTCCATGTCGACGGCCAGGAGTACGCCGGCCACGCCGGTGACACCCTCGCCTCGGCGCTGCTCGCCAACGGCGTGCTCGAGTGCGGGCCGTCGCTGTACCGGCAGCGCCCCCGCGGCGTCCTCGCCGCCGGGGTCGAGGAGCCCAACGCGTTGGTCAAGCTGAGTCGTCCCGGTGACTCGGTCACCGAGTCGATGCTTCCCGCCACGACCGTCGAGCTCGTCGACGGGCTCGAGGCTCACTACCTCAGCGGCCTCGGCGAGCTCGACCCCGCCGACGACACCGCGATCTATGACAAGTTGTACGTCCACGCCGATGTGCTCGTCATCGGTGCCGGCCCGACCGGGCTCGCCGCCGCGAGGACCGCCGCCGCATCCGGTGCCCGCGTCATCCTCATCGACGACCAGCCCGAGCTCGGCGGCGCCCTGCTCTCCACCCGCGACGTCAGCATCGACGGCGTCGACAGCGACGTCTGGCTGCGCGGTGTCACCGAGGAGCTCGCGGCCGCACCCGAGGTCACGGTCCTCAGCCGGACCAACGCCTTCGGCAGCTACGACTCCAACTACGTGATCGCGCTCGAGAGCCGGCTCGACCATCTCGACGCCCCCGCCAAGGAGGAGCTCAGGGGCCTGTCGCGACAGCGCCTGTGGCACATCCGGGCCCAGCAGGTCGTCGTCGCGACCGGCGCTCACGAGCGTCCCCTCGTGTTCGCCAACAACGACCGGCCCGGCGTGATGCTCGCCTCCGCGGTCCGCACCTACCTCAACAGGTACGGCGTCGCCGCAGGGGCCAGGATCCTGCTCGCCACCACGAACGACAGCGCCTACGACGTCGCCGCCGACCTGACGGCGGCCGGAGTCACCGTGGCGGCCGTCGTCGACTCCCGCGCCGAGCAGTCCGAAACCGCCCGCCGGGCCGAGGCGGCAGGCATCGAGGTCATCCTCGGCTCTGCCGTCCTCGACACCGACGGCGACCCTCGGGTCACCGCCGCGACGGTGTCGGCCATCGATGCCGACGGCGTCGCGGTCGGAGAGAGGCGAGACGTCGCCTGCGACGTGGTCGCCGTCGCCGGAGGCTGGAGCCCCGTCGTGCACCTGCACAGCCAGCGGCAGGGAAAGGTCCACTGGGACGAGGACCTGGCCGGCTTCGTCCCCGTGGGGGAGGTCCCCGGCCAGCAGATCGCGGGATCGGCCCGCGGCAGCTACCCGCTCGAGGCGTGCCTCGCCGAGGGTCGGCACGCTGCCTCGACGGCTCTGCTCGCCGCCGGCTTCGTCGGTGAGCTGGAGGCGCCGATCGAGCCACTTCCCGCGGCGAGGGCCAGCGGTACGACCCGCAGCCTCTGGCTCGCGGCCGAGCACGGCGTCCCGCTCGACGACCTGGTCGACCACTTCGTCGACCTCCAGCGCGATCAGACGGTGCACGACGTACTGCGTGCGACCGGCGCCGGGATGCGCAGCGTCGAGCACATCAAGCGCTACACCTCCATCAGCACCGCCAACGACCAGGGCAAGACCTCCGGCGTCAACGCGATCGGGGTCATCGCGGCCGCGCTCAACGACGGTCGCAGCCCCGGTGAGATCGGCACGACCACGTACCGTGCGCCGTACGCTCCGGTCCCGTTCGTCGCGCTCGCGGGCCGCGAGCGGGGAGACCTCTTCGACCCGGCCCGGCTGACGTCGATCCACCCCTGGCACGTCGCGCAAGGTGCCGAGATGGAGATCGTTGGCCAGTGGCTGCGGCCCTGGTACTACCCGCGGAACGGCGAGTCGCTGGACGAGGCCGTGCTCCGTGAGTGCGCCGCGGTCCGCGAGTCGGTCGGCATGATGGACGCGACCACCCTGGGCAAGATCGAGGTGTGGGGGAGTGACGCCGGTGAGTTCCTGAACCGGATCTACACCAACGGCTTCAAGAAGCTCGCCCCCGGCTCTGCGCGCTACGGCGTCATGTGCACGCCCGACGGGATGATCCTCGACGACGGTGTCACGCTCCGCCTCGACGAGGGCCGCTACTTCATGACCACGACCACCGGCGGCGCCGCCAAGGTCCTCGACTGGCTCGAGGAGTGGCATCAGACCGAGTGGCCGGCCCTGGACGTCAGCTTCACCTCGGTGACCGAGCAGTGGGCCACCGTCGCCGTCGTCGGCCCGAAGTCGCGCGAGGTGATCGCCAAGATCGCACCGGAGCTCGATGCCAGCAACGAGGCGTTCCCCTTCATGAGCTTCCGCGAGACGACGCTCGCCTCGGGCGTCCCGGCGCGGGTGTGCCGGATCTCGTTCTCCGGAGAGCTCGCCTTCGAGGTCAACGTCGAGACCTGGTTCGGTCGGCGGGTGTGGGAGGAGATCCACGCCGCCGGCCAGGAATGGTCGATCACCCCGTACGGCACCGAGACCATGCACGTGCTCCGCGCGGAGAAGGGCTACCCGATCGTCGGCCAGGACACCGACGGCACGGTCACCCCTCAGGACGCGGGCATGGAGTGGATCGTCTCCAAGGTGAAGGACTTCGTCGGAAAGCGGTCCTACAGCCGGGACGACACCGCCCGCACCGACCGCAAGCACCTCGTCTCGGTGCTGCCGGTCGACAAGACCTTCAGGCTGCCCGAGGGCACCCAGCTGGTCGCGGCCGGTACGCCGATCACTCCTGCTGACGGACCGGTGCCGATGCTCGGGCATGTGACCTCGAGCTACCACAGCGCCGCGCTCGGGTGCTCGTTCGCCCTGGCACTCATCAAGGATGGCCGCAACCGCATCGGCCAGTCCCTCGTCGCGCCGGTCGGAGACCGAATGGTCGACGTCGTCGTCGCTGAAACCGTCCTCTACGACCCGGAAGGAAGCCGCCGCGATGGTTGAGACCACGATCGAGCCGCTCGACAAGACGATCCATGATCTGCGCGTCAGCCCAGCCCAGCATCTCCACGGCGACTTCGTCGCGGCCGGCGTCTCGGGAGCCCGGGGGGTGCGGGTGCGCGAGGAGCAGTTCCTCACCATGGTGGGTCTGCGCGTGCCGATCGGCTCGCCGGACCGGGATCGCCTGGCCAAGGTCCTCGGCACCGAGCTGCCGGCCCGTTGCGGCGAGGTCGCCATCGGCCACGACGTGACCGTCCTGTGGCTCTCGCCCGACGAGTATCTGGTCATCTCCCAGAGTGTGGGCGGCTCCACCCTGGTGTCCTACCTGCGCGCGGGGGCCGCAGCCGGTGATTCCGCGGTCCTCGACTTGTCGGCCAACCGGACCACCCTCCGGCTCGAGGGCCCGTCGGCGCGGGCGGTGCTCGAGAAGGGCTGCCCGCTCGACCTCCATCCCCGGGCCTTCTCGCCCGGCACCGCCGTCGCCACCAGCATCGGACGTGTCCCGGTCCTGCTCTGGAAGGTCGAGAACGAGTCGTACCGGATCCTTCCGCGTGCCTCGTACGCAGACTTCCTGGGCCGCTGGCTGATCGACGCCATGGCCGAGTTCAAGGTGATCTCGACAAGCTCGATCCGTCGCTTGGGATCCGGCTGATGGCACTGAGCGTGTTCGACATGTTCTCCGTCGGCATCGGGCCGTCGTCGTCCCATACGGTCGGCCCGATGCGCGCGGCGGTGCAGTTCACCGACGCCCTGAAGGAAGGCTCGCTGCTCGACGGGGTCGCCCGGGTCCAGGTGGAGCTGTTCGGGTCCCTCGGCGCCACCGGCCACGGCCACGGCTCCGACAAGGCGGTCGTCCTCGGTCTCGAGGGCAACCGTCCCGAGACCGTCGACACGGACAACGCCGACGCTCGCGTGGCCGAGGTGCGGGCGGCTCGTCGGCTGCGACTCGGTGGTGGGCGGGAGATCGAGTTCGATGCCGACGACGTGGTGATGCATCGCACCAAGACCCTGCCCGCGCACCCGAACGGCATGATCTTCCGAGCGTTCGAAGCCACCGGAGCGACGCTCCTGGAAAGCACCTACTACTCGGTCGGAGGCGGCTTCGTCGTGGACGAGACCGCGGCCGGCGCCGACCGGATCGTCGCGGACGCGACCCCGATCCCGTATCCCTTCACCACCGGAGCGGAGCTGCTCGCGACCTGCGCCCGATCAGGCAAGCGGATCAGCGACGTGATGATGGCCAACGAGCTGGCGTGGCGCACCGAGGACGAGGTACGCGCCGAGCTGCTGCACATCTGGTCGGTGATGCAGGAGTGCGTGCACAACGGCTGCACCCGCACCGAGCCCACGCTGCCCGGCGGGCTGAAGGTCCCTCGACGCGCCCCGGGTCTCTACACCCACCTCCACGCCGTCACCGACGACACCGACCCGCTCAGGGCGATGGACTGGGTCAACCTCTTCGCCCTCGCCGTCAACGAGGAGAACGCCTCGGGCGGGCGGATCGTGACCGCGCCGACCAACGGCGCGGCGGGCATCGTCCCGGCCGTTCTCCACTACTACGAGAAGTTCGTGCCCAGCGCGGACGAGGACGGGATCGTGAGGTTCCTCCTCGCGGCCGCCGCGGTCGGGATCCTGTTCAAGATCAACGCGTCCATCTCCGGCGCCGAGGTCGGCTGTCAGGGCGAGGTCGGCTCGGCCTGCGCGATGGCGGCCGGCGCTCTGTGCGAGGTGCTGGGCGGCAGCCCCGAGCAGGTGGAGAACGCGGCCGAGATCGGGATCGAGCACAACCTCGGCCTCACCTGCGACCCGGTGGGTGGGCTGGTGCAGATCCCGTGCATCGAGCGCAACGCCATCGCCAGCAACAAGGCCATCAACGCTGCCCGCATCGCCGCCCGCGGCGACGGCAGCCACCGTGTCTCTCTCGACGCCGCGATCAAGACCATGCGCGAGACCGGGGCCGACATGAAGATCAAGTACAAGGAGACCTCCCGCGGAGGCCTCGCTGTCAACGTCATCGAATGCTGACGTCGGGCCGAAGGAGAAGCGCATGAGCATCGCAGCAAAGATCGACGGCAAGCGCGTCGCTGCTGATCTGAAGGCCGGCCTCGCCGAACGGGTGAAGGCGCTGCACGAGGCCGGAATCGATCCCGGCCTCGGCACCATCCTCGTCGGCGACGACCCGGGCTCCCGGTCGTACGTCGCGGGCAAGCACCGCGACTGTGCCGAGGTCGGCATCGCCTCGATCCGGATCGAGCTGCCCGCCTCCGCGTCGCAGGCGGAGATCGAGGCCGCGGTGCAGCAGCTCAACGACGACCCGACCTGCACCGGCTTCATCGTCCAGCTGCCGCTGCCTCCGCACGTCGACACCCACCGGGTCCTGGAGCTCATCGACCCGGACAAGGACGCCGACGGGCTCCACCCCACGAACCTCGGCAAGCTGGTGCTCGGGACCCCGGCGCCGCTGCCGTGCACGCCGCGCGGGATCATCGAGCTCCTTCGGCAGCACGATGTGCCGATCACCGGACAGCGGTTCTGCATCATCGGCTGTGGCCTGACCGTCGGCAGGCCTCTCGGGCTCATGCTCACCCGCCCGACGGAGCACGCCACCGTGACCCTGTGCAACATCGAGACCCGCGACGTCGCCGCTCACGCTCGGGCCTCGGACGTCATCGTCGCCGCGGCGGGCGTCGCTCACCTGGTCAAGCCCGACTGGGTCAGCCCCGGCGCCACCGTCCTCTCCGTCGGCATCACCCGGACCATCGAGGGCATCCTCGGCGACGTCGACCCGAACGTGGATGTCGTCGCCGGCAAGATGAGCGGTGCCACCGGGGGAGTCGGACCGATGACCCGCGCCATGCTGCTGACCAACATCGTCGAGATCGCCGAACAACATCTGGCTGCTCGGGAGGCGATCGTCGGGGCATTGACATGAGCGAGCGCCAGCGAGCGACAATAAACCTCAGGCCGCCGCGCCCGTACGATGGCGCTTGCGCTACGGGGGCGGTGGCATGAGTGCCGTTCGGATGCAGACCGTCGCAGCTCAGCGCTGCCAGGTGATGGGCATCATCAACGTCACGCCCGACTCCTTCTCCGACGGCGGCAGGTTCCTCGATGTCGAGGCGGCCGTCAGCCGAGGCGTCGAGCTGATGCGAGAGGGCGCCGACATCCTCGACGTCGGTGGCGAGTCCACCAGGCCAGGTGCCGGGCGTGTCAGCGAGAGCGAAGAGCTGGCCCGCGTGGTTCCGGTGATCGAGGCCCTGGCAGGGGAAGGATTTCCGGTCTCGATCGACACCATGCGGGCATCGGTCGCCCGGCAGGCCGTCCGAGCCGGCGCCGTGATCGTGAACGACGTCTCCGGTGGCCTCGCCGACCCCGAGATGCTGCCGTTCCTCGCCGAGGCCGACGTCACCTGCGTGCTCATGCACTGGCGGGGGCACTCCGTGCGGATGGACGACTTCTCCTACTACGACTCGGTGGTCGACGACGTCTGCGCCGAGCTTCGCGGCCGCCTCGACTCCGCGCTCGCCGCCGGCGTACGCCCCGAGCGCATCATCCTCGATCCCGGCCTGGGATTCGCGAAGAACGCCGCCCAGTCCTGGGAGCTGCTCTCTGCCCTGCCGGAGCTGCGAGAGCTCGGCTTCCCCGTCCTCGTCGGAGCCTCCCGCAAACGGTTCCTCGCCGAGGTGGCGACGTACGGACGACGTGACTCCGACGTTCCTGCCGACCGTGATGAGGCCTCGGACGCCGTGGCCGCCATCGCTGCGTACGGAGGCGCCTGGGGCGTGCGCGTGCACTCGGTCTCGGGTGCCGCTGCCGCCTCCAGGGTCGCCGCGCGTCTGCACGGCCGCGTGGTCGGAGCCGAGCTGATCGGCGCCCGGGCAGGGGAGCGATGAGTCGCCGGCCGGGCCTTACGACTGGTCCGGCCTCCGGCTTCGACGTCACCGAGGTGGAACGCGAGCTTCTCGCCCGCTGGCCCGAGACCAGGATCGCCCCCTCCCTCGAGCGCATCCGGGCGGTGATGGAGGTGCTCGGCCAGCCGCAGCACAACTACCGCTCGATCCACATCACCGGGACGAACGGCAAGACGAGCACCGCGCGGATGGTGGAGGCGATCCTGCTCGAGCTGGGCTCGAAGGTCGGTAGGTTCACCAGTCCTCATCTCACCGACATCCGGGAGCGGATCAGCCTCGGCGGCCGGCCGATCTCGCGGGGCGGCTTCGTACGCGCCTACCGCGACGTCCTGCCCGCCGCCGAGGCCGTGGACAGGACTCGCCCCACACCGCTGTCGTTCTTCGAGATGACGGTCGCGATGGCGTATCAGGCGTTCGCGACCGCGCAGGTCGACGTCGCCGCCGTCGAGGTCGGGATGGGCGGCAGGTGGGACGCCACCAACGTCATCGACGGCGAGGTCGCCGCGATCCTGCCCGTCGGCCTCGACCACGTCGACCACCTCGGCCCCACTACCCTCGACATCGCCGCCGAGAAGGCCGGGATCATCAAACCCGGTGCACTGGCGGTGACTGCTCGGCAGACCCCGGACGTCGAACAGCTCCTCCGCGCCCACGCCGACGCTCACTTGGCGCGGCTCATGGTCGAAGGCCGTGACTTCCGCCTGAGCGAGCGACGGACGTACGGCGTGGGGCAGATCATCTCGGTCGACGGTCTCGCGGGTCTCTACCCCGAGGTCCCGCTCTCCCTGCACGGACGCCATCAGGCGCACAACGCCGTGCTCGCCATCGCGAGCGTCGAGGCCTTCCTGGGCGAGGCAATCCCGATCGACGGCCTTCGCCGGGCGCTCGGCTCCGTACGATCGCCCGGCCGGCTGGAGGTGCTGCGCGGAGCCCCGGCCGTCATCCTCGACGCCGCCCACAACCCCGACGGTGCCCGCGCCTTGGCTGCGGGTCTGGCCGACCTGGGCGGGCGGCCGACCGTCGCCGTGGTCGCCGCGCTGAGCGACAAGGACCTCGCGGGCATGCTCGCCGAGCTCGAGCCCGTCGTGACGACGATGATCTGCACCCGGAACGGCAGTCCGAGGTCGCTGTCCGCTCGCGACACCGCTGCCGTGGCTTGCGGTTTCCTCGGCGCGGACCGGGTCGTGGAGATCGATGACCTCGGCGACGCCCTCCTCGAGGCGACCAGCGTCGCCTCGACTCTCTCCGCGGGTGACGGAGGTCCGGCTCAGGTTCTGGTCACGGGCTCTGTCGTCACCGTGGGGGAGGCGCGCCTCCTGTTGGGCCTGTGAAACCGTTGAGGCTGTGAAACGGTCCTGCCCCTGGCCGACGTGGCCAGGGGCAGGACCGTGCGCTGACCGCTGGGGTCAGCTCACCATGCCGTGCGGATCGATCACGTACTTGGTGGCCGCGCCCTGGTCGAACGCGGCGTAGCTCTCCGCGGCCTCGTCGAGGCTGATGGTCTTCGCGTTGACCGCGTCGGCGATGTGGGCCTTGTCGGCGAGGATCAGGTTCATCAGCTGGCGGTTGTACTGCTTGACCGGGCACTGACCCGTCACGAAGGTGTGCGACTTGGCCCAGCCCAGGCCGAGCCTGACGCCGATCTTCCCCTGCTTGGCGGCATCGTCGACCGCGCCCGGGTCGCCGGTCACGTACAGGCCGGGGATGCCGAGCGAGGCACCTGCGCGGGAGACCTCCATGATGTCGTTGAGGACGGTGGCAGGCTGCTCGACGGCATCCCGGCCGTGACCGCGGGCCTCGAAGCCGACCGCGTCGACGGCCGCATCGACCACCGGCTCGCCGAGGATGTCCGCGATGATGTCCGCCAGGGCGTCGCCGGAGGACAGGTCCGCGGTCGCGCAGCCGAAGCTGGCGGCCTGCTCGAGCCGAGCCGCGTTCATGTCGCCGACGATGACGGTCGCGGCCCCCAGCAGCTGCGCCGAGTACGCCGCGGCGAGCCCGACCGGGCCCGCACCCGCCACGTACACGGTCGATCCGGTGGTGACACCGGCCGTATAGGCACCGTGGTAGCCGGTCGGGAAGATGTCGGAGAGCATCGTCAGGTCGAGGATCTTCTCCAGGGCCTGGTCCCGGTCGGGGAACTTCAGCAGGTTGAAGTCGGCGAACGGGACCATGACGTACTCGGCCTGGCCGCCGATCCAGCCGCCCATGTCGACATAGCCGTACGCAGCGCCGGCCCGGGCCGGGTTCACGTTGAGGCAGATGCCGGTCTTGCCCTCGTTGCACATCCGGCAGCGTCCGCAGGCGATGTTGAACGGCACCGAGCAGATGTCACCGACCTCGTGGAAGAGGACGTCGTCGCCGATCTCGACGATCTCGCCGGTGATCTCGTGGCCGAGGGTCTGGCCCACGGGCGCGGTCGTCCGGCCGCGGACCATGTGCTGGTCGCTGCCGCAGATGTTGCTGGTGACGAGCTTGAGGATCACCGCGTGCGGCGCGGCGCGCTTGATCCCCAGGCCACGGACCACGTCCTCGGGGAGCTCCAGCTTCGGGTACTCGATGGTCTCGACGGCCACCTCGCCCGGCCCCTTGTAGACGACGACTCTGTTGTCTGCCATGGCGTCTCTTCTTCCTGCCCCGGGATGGGGGCGTACGGCGTTTCTCAGATGACAAGCGTGTTTCTTATAGCGAAACAAGAGCGCTATATGAAACACGCTAGCCCGTCGGGAACGCTGGCATCAAGACCCTCTCTCGATCGATTTCGGGCCGCTTGCGGCGGCGTCTGGTCGCTCGCGCTGCGGCTACCCGACAGTAGGGGCGGAGAGGGCGGGATCTGACCGGGCGGCATACTGTTTCAGCATGAGCAACACGAGCGAAACACGGAGCACGACCGTTCACTCAGTGGACCGAGCCATCTCCATCCTCCAGGTGCTCGCCCGTCGGGGGGCTGTCGGAGTCACGCCGATCTCCGAGGAGCTGGGGGTGCACAAGTCCACGGTCTTCCGTCTGCTGGCCACTCTCGAGGCGCGCGGGCTGGTGGAGCAGAACGCGACTCGGGGGCATTATCAGCTCGGCTATGGCGTCATCCAGCTGGCCGCCGGCGCGACCCGCAAGCATGACCTCTCGGTCACGAGTCGTCCGATCTGCATGGCGTTGGCCGACGAGGTCGGAGAGACCGTCAACATCGTCATCAACGACGGTGAGGAGGCCATCACGATCGACCAGGTGATCGGGAGCGCCGAGATCACCTCGGTGAACTGGGTCGGGCAGCGGAGCCCCTTGCACACCACAGCGTCCGGCCAGGTCTTCCTGGCGATGATGCGGCCGGAGGAGCGCCAACACATTCTCGACCGTGGTCTCGAGCGTTACACCGAGGAGACCGTGGTCGATCCGGAGCGGCTCGAGGAACAGCTCGCCGAGGTCAGGCGGCTGGGCTACGCCTACTCCGTCGACGAGCACGAGATCGGTCTCGCCGGCGTGGCCGCGCCGATCCGCTCCATCGGCGGCGGGGTGATCGCCGCCGTGGTGGTCTCCGGCCCGTCGTTCCGCATCACCTCCGAGAATGCGGCCGAGCTGGCCGAGCACGTTCTCGCGGCCGCTGCGTCGATCTCCGAGCGGAACGGCTTCCCCAAGGCCGAGTGATCTGCGCCCTGCCGGGGCGACGAACCGGCCCGCAAGATCGGCCCGCATGCCCTGTGCATGCGGGCCGCTTCGTCCATGTCGTCGAGCGCGCGTAAATCCTGTGACCGAATCGACATCGATCCGTTGACAGCGTCACATTTGGCGCGGCAGAATCGTTTCACGGTACGCAGTGGTTGTGCAGAGC
The DNA here is from genome assembly GCF_040613495.1 of Nocardioides sp. NPDC006273. Taxonomy (NCBI): domain Bacteria; kingdom Bacillati; phylum Actinomycetota; class Actinomycetes; order Propionibacteriales; family Nocardioidaceae; genus Nocardioides; species Nocardioides sp. NPDC006273. Next base: position 28,190 of record NZ_JBEXSD010000012.1, read on the forward strand.
GAAACAACTGTTGACTGACGGGCCGCTGTCATCTGAACCCCGGTACCTGCCCGGATCTGAGCGTGGGAGACATGAGCGTGACGCGAATGAGCATCGAAACGAGGCCTGCGGGCCTGGCGTCCTTGGCGGACAGGCGAGCATCCGGCTACAGCCTGGAGGCGCCGTTCTACACAAGCTCGGAGATCTACGAGCAGGATCTCGACATCGTCTTCGGGCAGCACTGGATCTTCGCTGTCGCCGAGGCTGAGATCCCGGACCCCGGTGACTACGTCACCATCGATGTGGGCGCGCACTCCGTGATCGTCGTTCGCGATGACGACGAGAACGTCCGCGCCTTCCGGAACGTGTGCCGGCACCGCGGATCACGGCTGCTCGAGTCCGCCTGCGGCTCGATCGGCAACATCGTGTGCCCTTACCACCAGTGGACCTACCGGGTCGACGGCAGCCTCATCTTCGCCGAGTCCCAACAGGACTCCTTCGAGTACGACAAGTTCGGGCTCAAGCCGGTGAACGTCCGCGCCGTGGGCGGGCTGGTCTTCCTCTGCCTGGCCGACGAGCCGCCAGCCGACTTCGACGAGGTCAGCGAGTTCCTGGAGCCCTACCTGAAGCCCTACTCTCTCGCCTCGGCCAAGGTCGCCCACCAGACCGACATCGTGGAGGAGGGCAACTGGAAGCTGGTGATGGAGAACAACCGTGAGTGCCACCACTGCGACGCCTCCCACCCCGAGCTGGTGACGGCCTACTTCCCGATCAGCCGGTACGAGGCCAAGGACGTGCCGCCGCGTATGCAGTCGACCTTCGAGCGTTACCAGGCGGCGCAGGCCGATCTGGAGAAGGCCTGCGCGGCCATCGGCTTCCCCGTCGGCGAGCGCTGCGAGCTCGAGGGGCGTGCGACGGCGTTCCAGATCTCACACCTCCCCCTCGACGGCGCGGGGGCCTCGTTCGGCCCCGACGGACAGCAGCTCTGCGCCAAGCTGATGGGGTCCATCGAGGACCCGAGGTTCGGCGATCTCTCGCTGCACATGCAGCCCAACTCGTGGTTCCACTTCCTCGGTGACCACGCCGTCGTCTTCTCGGTGATCCCCCTCGCCGTCGACCGGACGCTGGTCCGGACGACCTGGTTGGTGAACCCGGAGGCCGTCGAAGGGGTCGACTACTCGGTCGAGTCGCTCACCTCTGTCTGGCGGGCCACCAACGACCAGGACCGCGTCCTGGTGGAGAGCACGCAGCGAGGAGTCGCGGACCCGGGCTACGTACCCGGCCCGTACTCGACCGTCGAGGGCGAGGTCGACGCCTTCGTCACCTGGTACGTCCAACGCGTCCAAGCCAACGCCTAGCAGGATTCGGGAGCAGACATGAGCATCATGGAGACGGACATCCCCGAGGTGTCGGAGCCGAACTCGTTCGGCCTGCAGAACGGCCGCCCGGCGGTCGCCCGTAGCAAGCGGATGCTGGAGCCCTGCTGGGCCGAGAGCGACGTGATGGACCTGGTGTGCAGCCAGGTTCTGGCGGTCACCCATGATGTGAAGACCTTCGTCTTCACGACACCCGAGCGGCGCCCCTTCGACTTCGAGGCGGGACAGTTCATCACGATGCGGGTCGAGATCGACGGCGAGATGATGACCCGCTGCTACACGATCGCCTCCCCGCCGACCCGGCCCGACCGCCTGGCGATCACGATCAAACGGGTCCCCGGCGGTGTCGTGTCGAACTGGCTGCACGACAATCTCGAACCCGGCAACTGGATCTCGATGCACGCCCCGGCGGGCGCCTTCGTGCTGCCTGAGGAGGACGCGCCGAAGTACCTGTTCCTCTCGGCCGGGAGCGGCATCACCCCGGTGCTCTCGATGACGCGGACCCTGTATGACCTGGGGTCCGAGGCGGACATCCTCTTCGTGCACAGCGCGCGCACGCCGGCCGACATCATCTACCGCGGAGAGCTCGAGGCGATGGCGCGCCTGATGCCCAACCTGCGAGTGGTGGAGATCTGCGAAGGTGACGCCCCCAGCGAGCGCTGGATGGGGCTGCAAGGACGCATCTCCAAGCCGGTGCTCGAGATCCTGGCCCCTGACCTCAACGAGCGCGAGACGTTCATCTGCGGACCCGAGGGCTACATGGCGGCGGCGAAGTCGCTGCTCGAAGAGCTCGACTACGACATGGCGAAGTATCACGAGGAGAGCTTCGACCTCAGCGCGCCCGCGGCGCCTGTCCTGCCTGCCGGTCCACCGACCGAGCAGGAAGCCGAGCAGGAAGCCGAGCAGGAAGCCGCGGACGAGGCTGCGACCGGGTTCTCGGTCGAGTTCGCACGCAGCGGCCGCATGATCACCTGCGGTCCGGACCAGACGCTGCTGGAGGCGGCGGTGGCAGCCGGCATGCGGCCGCTGGCCGCCTGCGGTCAGGGCATGTGCGGGACCTGCAAGGTGTCGATGCTCTCCGGAGAGGTCGACATGCAGCACAACGGCGGGATCCGACCGAAGGAGATCGGCCAGCAGAAGGTGCTGATCTGCTGTTCCAAGCCGCTGGGTGACGTCCGTCTGGACTGCTGAGGAGGCGTACGCAGCACCGGCGGCCGCCCGGCCGGGGTCGACCTGGCAGCCACCGATGGCTCAGAGGACCTGACGGATCTCGCGCTCGAAGTCACCGATGTGCTCGAGGGTGAGCTTCTCGGCTCGGTCGCCGTCGCCGGCGGCCACGGCGTTGAGGAGCTGCGCCTGCTCGACCACGTGGTGGGCCAGGTCGGGGAGGCGGTCGATCACCATCCACCAGATCCTGATGGCCAGGTTGTCGTACCTGACCAGGATGTCCTCGAGGTGCGCGTTGCCGCTCGACTGGTAGATCAGTCCGTGGGCGGCCTTGTCGACGCGCATCAGGGCGGTGCGGTCCTGGTCGCCCAGCTTGCCCTCGCCGATCTGATCGGCGAGAGCGCGCATCTGCTCGCGCTGCTGCGCGGTCGCGCGCTCCGCGGCGACGCGGGACGCGTGCGGCGCGAGCTGACGCCGGATCTCGGTGATCGCGCTGAGCTCGGTCGCGTCGATGGTCGTCGCGAAGGTGCCGCGCCGCGGGAAGGAGTGGACGAGGTGGTCGGCCTCGAGCCGCTTGATCGCCTCCCGGACGGGGGTGCGCCCCATGCCGATGGCCGCGGCGATCTGCGCGTCGTTGATCGGTGCCCCGGGGCGGATGTCGAGCATCACCAGGCGATCGCGGACGTACAGGTAGGCCTGCTCGGCAAGTGAGGAGGCGGGCGGGTTCGCCGTCGTCGCCAGAATCTCGTCAACAGTCATCGAGTGCGTGCCCACCTGTCCGGTCCGACCTGTCGGCATCAGATATTCCTGATGCGGTTTTTACCATCCTAGTCTGATACATCAGCCTTCGGGCAATTGCGTGGCCGGTCATTTCCTTGTGATTCGGGCCCTTGTCATCTGTGATGCATCACATATATGGTCACTGGTATATCAGTGTCTGACCGTGTAGCGCCCCACCGTAGTGCCGCCACCCGGAGCCTCCATGGCACCTACAGATGCTGCTCGTCCCAAGGGCTCTCGATCGGAGTGCGTCATGAGATCATCCGCAGGTAGCGGAGACCTTTCCCCTGTGCCTTCCCCGCGCCACAAGGCCGTCGGTCAGCACGGAAGTCCGACCCATCCTGCGCTCGACTGTCCTCCCGGGGAGCCGGCCAAGGACACGGGGGGCGTCGACCGCGTCGTTTTCGGGGTGACCGCGCTCATCGCGGTCGGCTTTCTGGTCTGGGGGTTCCTCAGCACGGAGACGCTGGCGTCGGTCTCGGGGACGTCGTTGTCCTGGGTGATGGCCAACCTGGGATGGCTCTTCGTCACCGCGGCGTCGACCTTCGTCGGGTTCGTGCTGTGGCTCGCCTTCGGCAAGTTCGGGAACATCCCGCTCGGCAGGGACGGCGAGGAGCCCGAGTTCCGCACGGTCTCGTGGATCACGATGATGTTCAGCGCCGGCATGGGGATCGGTCTGATCTTCTACGGGGTGAGCGAGCCGATCAGCCACTACATCGCCCCGCCGCCGGGCTCCGTCGGCGACGGTCAGTCCGAGAAGATCCAGACGGCCATGGCCACGACCCTCTTCCACTGGGGGATCCACCCGTGGGCGATCTACGCCCTGGTCGGTCTCGCGATCGCGTACAGCGTCTTCCGGAAGGGGCGCGGCCTGCTCATCAGTTCGGTGTTCGAGCCGCTCCTCGGGCGTCACGCGTACGGTGCCGGCGGCAAGGTCATCGACATGCTCGCGATCTTCGCCACGCTCTTCGGGTCGGCGGCGTCGCTCGGCCTCGGCGCGCTCCAGATCCGTAGCGGGCTCGAGATCGTCGGCGGACTGGGCCGGACCGGAAACGGCATCCTGGTCGCGATCATCGCCGTGCTCACGGTGGGCTTCGTCATCTCGGCGGTCTCGGGGGTGGCCAAGGGGATCCAGTGGCTCTCGAACATCAACATGGTGCTCGCCGTCGGGCTGGCCCTGTTCGTCTTCTTGGCCGGACCGACGGTGTTCATTCTCAGCCTCGTCCCGACAACGGTCGGCAGCTACTTCCAAGAGGTGGCGATGATGTCGGCACGGACCTCGGCCGAAGGCTCTGTGACCGCCTCCTGGCTGTCGAGCTGGACTGTCTTCTACTGGGCCTGGTGGCTCTCGTGGACGCCGTTCGTCGGGATGTTCATCGCCCGGATCTCGCGCGGCCGGACCATCCGCCAGTTCGTGACCGGTGTGCTCCTGGTTCCTTCGCTGGTGAGCCTGGCCTGGTTCGCGATCTTCGGCGGTGCGGCCATCAACCTGCAGCAGAACGGCGTGGACATCGCCGGCGCAGGGGGCGTGGAGACCCAGCTGTTCACGACTCTGGCGTCCTTCCCGTTCGCCACCGTGGCCAGCGTGGTGGTCATGATCCTGGTCGCGCTCTTCTTCGTCTCGGGTGCGGACGCCGCCTCGATCGTCATGGCCACGCTCTCCGAGCGCGGCTCGATCGAGCCGGGGAGGCCGACGGTGATCTTCTGGGGTGTCGCCACGGGTGCGGTCGCCGCCGTGATGCTCCTGGTCGGCGGCTCCGACGCGCTCAGCGGCCTGCAGACCATCACCATCGTCGCTGCGGTCCCCTTCGTGGTGGTCATGGTCGGGCTGTGCGTGTCCCTGGTGAAAGACCTCCGCGAGGATCCGCTGGTCGTGCGCGCACAGTACGCCTCCAAGGCTGTCGAGCAGGCCGTCGTCTACGGGGTCTCGGAGCACGGGGACGACTTCGTCTTCAGGGTCTCGCGTGACCCTGATGCTCCCGCCGACGACCCGGGTGATGAGCCAGTCGGTGAGCCGGTCGTGGAAGCGGTCGTCGAGCCCGTCGTCGAGCCCGTCGATGACGAGGACGCGCTGCCCAGGCCGGCGAGCTAACCCGAGTCGCGAAGGGAACGGGTGTGGTGAAACGAGATGCGGACGGGGCGTACCCCGTGGACGAGCCGACGGAGGCGCTCGGTGTCACCGAGCCGAAGAACTGGGCCGCGGGCGTGCCTGGGGTGCGGAAGGCGATCGAGTACTCGCTGAGGCAGACCTCTGTGCGGCGTACGGCGTTGACGTTGTTGAACCTCAACCAGGCCGACGGGATGGACTGTCCGGGATGTGCATGGCCGGAGCCCGAACACCGCCACCGGAACGAGTACTGCGAGAACGGCGCCAAGCACATCGCCGACGAGGCGACCACGCGTCGGGTGACGCGCGAGTTCTTCGCCCGGCACTCGGTCGCGGAGCTCGACGAGAAGTCGGACCACTGGCTCAACCAGCAGGGCCGGCTGACCGAGCCGATGGTCAAGCGGCCAGGTGCGACCCACTACGAGCCGATCACCTGGGAGGAGGCGTTCGAGACCATCGGCGCAGAGCTCAACGGCCTCGACTCTCCCGACGAGGCGCTGTTCTACGTCTCGGGCAGGCTGAACAACGAGGCTGCGTTCCTGGTGCAGCTCTTCGCCCGGGCCTTCGGTACGAACAACCTGCCCGACTGCTCGAACATGTGCCATGAGTCCAGCGGCTCGGCGCTCAACGAGACGCTGGGGATCGGCAAGGGCAGCGTCCAGCTCGAGGACATCTACAACGCGGACCTGGTGTTCGTCGTCGGCCAGAACCCGGGTACGAACCACCCGCGGATGCTGTCGGCGCTGGAGGAGACCAAGCATCGCGGCGGCAGGGTGATCGCGGTCAACACGCTGCCAGAGGCGGGACTGATGCGGTTCAAGAACCCGCAGAAGGCTCGTGGAGTGGTGGGTCGGGGCACCCAGATCGCGGACCAGTTCCTGCAGATCCGTCCAGGCGGCGATCTCGCCCTGTTCCAGATGCTCAACCGCCGTCTGCTCGAGGCCGACCGGGACGCCGGGGGCGGGGTGCTGGACTGGGAGTACATCGCGGAGTACACGACCGGGTTCTATGCCTTCGCCGAGCATGCCCGCGCGATCACGTGGGAGGCGGCGCTCGAGGCCACCGGGCTGACTCGCGAGGAGATCGAGGCGGTCCACGAGCAGGTGCTGGCCAGCCGCTCGGTCATCGTCTGTTGGGCGATGGGGCTGACCCAGCACAAGCACGGTGTGCCGACGATCCGCGAGGTGGTCAACTTCCTCATGCTGCGGGGCAACATCGGCAAGCCCGGTGCGGGCGTGTGCCCGGTCCGCGGCCACTCGAACGTGCAGGGTGACCGGACGATGGGTATCTGGGAGAAGATGCCCGACTCCTTCCTGGGCGCGCTCGGTGCCGAGTTCGGCTTCGACCCGCCACGCAAGCACGGGTACGACTCGGTGGACGCGGTCCGGGCCATGCGGGACGGGAAGGCGAAGGTCTTCGTGGGCGTCGCCGGCAACTTCGTCCGGGCGATCTCGGACAGCGACGTCGCCGAGGCGGCGCTGAGGAAATGCAGCCTGACGGTCCAGATCTCCACCAAGCTCAACCGCTCGCACACAGTGGTCGGCCGGACGGCGCTGATCCTGCCCACGCTGGGTCGCAGCGACATCGATGTCCAGGCGAGCGGCGAGCAGTTCGTGACCGTCGAGGACTCGATGAGCTCGGTGCACGCGACCCGCGGCAAGCTCGAGCCTGCCTCGAAGAGTCTGCTCAGCGAGGTCGCGATCGTCTCGCGCATCGCGCGAGCCACGATCGGCGGCCGCTACGGCATCGCGTGGGCGGACTTCGAGGCCGACTACAGCCGGATCCGCGGTCGGATCGCTCGGGTGGTGCCGGGGTTCGAGGACTTCAACGAGCGGATCAAGGAGCCCAACGGATTCGTCCTCCCGAACCCGGTCAACTCCGGCGTCTACCGCACGCCGAGCGGCAAGGCCGTCTTCACGCGCAACGACCTGACCTGGCTGCAGGCGCCACCGGGCCATCTGATCCTGCAGACGCTGCGCTCCCACGACCAGTGGAACACCATCCCGTACGCGATGGACGACCGTTACCGCGGCATCCACCAGGCCCGACGGGTGGTGATGGTCAACCCGGCCGACATCGCCGAGCTCGGGCTCGCCGACGGTGACCGCGTCGACATCGTCGGGGTCTGGGAGGACGGCGTCGAGCGGCGGGCGCCCGGGTTCACCCTGGTCGCCTACCCGGCGAGCCGGGGCTCGGCGGCGGCGTACTATCCGGAGACCAACGTCCTCGTGCCGCTCGACAGCGTCGCCGAAGGCAGCAACACCCCCACCTCGAAGGGGGTGGTGGTCCGACTCGAGGGCGCCGGGTCGGATCCGGGCTGACAAGCGGCCTGGCTGTAGATTCTTCTGCGTGAAGAAGCCTCGAAGTTCCTACCGCTCACCTGAAATCGACACGATGGGTGAGCGGGCATGATGGACACGCAGACATTCCTCAGCCTCGGGCTGGTCCTGGTGTTCGTTCTGGTCGGCGGTGTCTTCGCGGCGACCGAGCTGGCGCTGGTGTCCTTGCGGGAGAGCCAGCTGGCCGCGCTGGAGCGTCAGGGGCCTCGCGGGGCCCGGGTGGCGGAGGTCGCCCGTGACCCCAACCGATTCCTGGCCGCGGTGCAGATCGGCGTGACCGTCGCGGGGTTCCTCTCCGCGGCCTACGGTGGCTCGGCGATCGCTCCCGACGTCGCGCCCTACCTCGAGCGTCTCGGTCTGGGCGAGACGCTCGCCGAGACCACGGCTCTCATCGTGCTCACCCTGTTCATCGCCTACCTCTCCCTGGTGCTGGGCGAGCTGGTGCCCAAGCGGCTCGCGCTGCAGAAGTCCGCCGGCATCTCGCTCGCCGTCGCGCCCATCCTGGACCGGTTCGCCAACGTGATGCGGCCGGTCATCTGGCTGCTCTCGATCTCGACCAACGCCGTGGTGCGCCTGCTCGGCGGCGATCCCAAGGCCGCGACCGAGCAGGTCTCGGAGGAGGAGCTGCGGGAGATGGTCTCCACGAACCAGGACCTCGAGGAGGAGGAGCGCCGGATCCTCCGTGACGTGTTCGCCACCACCGAGACGACCTTGCGGGAGGTGATGCGCCCACGCGGCGATGTCACCTTCCTGCCTGCCTCGATGCCGCTTCCCGCGGCCGCCGAGAAGGTGCGCGACCTGCCCTACTCCCGCTACCCGGTGACCGGGAAGGGCTTCGACGACATCCTCGGGTTCCTGCACGTGCGCGACCTGCTCGGTGTGACCACGACCGATCAGCGCACGATCCGGGACGTGTGCCGTCCGGTGCTGGCGCTGCCGGGGACCAAGCGGGTCATCCCGTCGGTCGCCACGATGCGCCAGGGCGGCACCCATCTGGCGATGGTGGTGGACGAGTACGGCGGCACCGACGGCATCGTGACCCTCGAGGATCTCGTCGAGGAGATGATCGGCGACATCCGTGACGAGTACGACCACGGCGAGGCCCGCATCCGCGACCACGGCGACCTGTCCCGGTTCGACGGCGCGATGACGCTCGAGGACTTCGCGGGCACCACCGGCGTCGAGCTCGAGGACGGCGGCTACGAGACCGTCGCGGGCTACCTGATCTCCCGGCTGGGGCACATCCCGCAGGTCGGGGAGGTGCTGGCCGTCCCGGGCGGCACCTTGGAGGTGGCCGCCCGCAACGGCAACCGGATCACCGAGATCACGATGCACCCCGAGGCGTCACCTCCGTCACCTCCGTCACCTCCGGTACCGGAGTGAGGACGGTGCCGTCGGCGAGCCAGCGGTCGAGGTTGTCGAGGGTCAGCTGCTCCATGGCGGCACGAGTCTCGACGGTGCCGCTGGCCAGGTGGGGGAGGAGCACCACGTTGTCGAGGGTCATCAGGTCCGCGGGCACCGTGGGCTCATCGGTGTAGACGTCGAGCCCGGCTCCGGCGATCCCGCCGGTGAGCAGCAGGTCGACCAGGGCGTCCTGGTCGACCACGGAGCCACGCGCGATGTTGATCAGGTAGCCCTCGGGCCCGAGCGCCTCGAGCACCTGGCGGTCGACGAGGTGCTGCGTACCGCTGCCGCCGGAGGTGGCGACGACCAGGATGTCTACGTCGGCGGCGAGATGGGCCGGGGACACGGTGTAGGCGTACGGGGAGCCGGGGACCTCGCGGCGGGAGTGGTACGAGATCGGGCAGCCGAAGGCCTCGAAGCGGGTCGCGATCGCCTGGCCGATCCGGCCCAGGCCCACGATGCCGACCCGCTTGCCCGAGACCTTGCGGGTCAGTGGGTAGGTGCCGGCCTCGGGCCAGTCGCCGCGGCGTACGAACCGGTCGGCGTCGCTGAGGCGGCGCAGGGTGTCGATGGCGAGGCCGATCGCGGTGTCGGCCACGCAGTCGGTCAGGACGTCGGGGGTGTTGGAGATCAGTACCCGGCGTGCGGCGGCGGCCTCGACGTCGGTGGTGTCGTAGCCGACCCCGAAGTTGACGATGGCGCCGAGCGCGGGCAGCTGCGCCATCAGGTCAGCCGGTACGCCGGTGCGCCCGGTCGTCACCACGGCGCCGATCGATGGGCCGTGCTCGGCGAGGAACGCGGCCCGGGTCTCGCCGTCGGGCAGCACGAGGGCGTCATACCGCTCGGTGAGGGTGGCGGCCAGCGACGGCTTGAGCGGTCCGACCTGGAGGATGCGGCGGCTCACGGGTTTCTCCTGTCGGTCAGACGACGGTCTTGACGAGGGCGGTCAGCTCCGCCAGCTCCTGCTCGGTGAGGTCGGTCAGCGGGGGACGTACGGGACCGGCCGGGCGACCGGCGGCGGTCAGGCCGGCCTTGACGATGGAGACGCCGTAGCCGGCACCGCGGTCGCGGATCGCGATGTAGGGGACGACGAAGTCGCGGAGCCGGGCGAGCACCTTGTCGCGGTCGTGGTTGCGTACGGCCGTGTAGAACTCGACCGCCCAGCGCGGGGCGAAGTTGAAGATCGCCGAGGAGTAGGTGCTGGCGCCGAGCTCCAGGTAGGGCAGCGCGTAGGTCTCGGCGGTGGGCAGGCCGCCGATGTAGACCAGGCGGTCGCCGAGGCGGGCGTTCAACGTCGCCATCAGGTCGATGTCGCAGATGCCGTCCTTGAAGCCGATGAGGTTCGGGAAATCCTCGGCGAGGCGGAGGATCGTGTCGGCTTCGTAGCGGGCGTTGGCGCGGTGGTAGACGACCACGCCGAGCGAGGTGGCGGAGCAGACGCGGGCGACGTGCTCGTACAGGCCACGGCTCGACAGCTCGGTGAGGTAGGGCGGCAGCAGCAGGATGCCGTCGGCGCCGTCCGCCTCGGCGCGCTGCGCCATCGCGACGGCCTGGGAGGTCCCGTAGCCGGCCGCTCCCATCACGGGAGTGCCGTCCTTGACCTCCTCGACGGTCGCCTTGAGGACCCTGGACACCTCGTCGTGCGTCAGCGAGAAGAACTCGCCGGTGCCGCCGGCGGCGAACAGGCCGGCGACGTCGAAGCCGTTGAGGTGCTGCAGGTGCGCGCGGTAGGCCTCCTCGTCGAGGGCGAAGTCGGCGGTCGCGTGGGTCACTGGGAACGACAGCAGCCCGGTGCCGAGGGCGTCGCGGAGCTCGGTGGGGGTGTAGCGGCCCATGGGATCTCCTCAGGGGTTCGACGGCGTCGGATCCTGAGGCTAGGGAGCGGAAGCGATACGCGTCCAACATCGCAACGGCATCGCGCGATGCCCTCGCGGCATTGGCCAGTTGGGCCGTGGTCCAGTTGGGACAATCATCGAGCCGTTGACCGTCCCGCATGAAGGAGCAGCACCCATGGAGCCCGACGAGTTCGCCTCGATCCTCGACGCAGTCCGCGCGTTCATCCGCAAGGAGGTCGTCACCGCCGAGGACGAGATCGAGGAGACCGACCGGATCCCCGACCGGCTCCGGCAGCAGGCCGCAGCCATGGGGCTGTTCGGCTATGCCATCCCCGAGGAGTACGGCGGCCTCGGCTTCACCATGTCGGAGGAGGTCCGGCTGGCGATGGAGCTCGGCTGGACAACGCCGTCGTTTCGCTCGGTGTTCGGCACCAACAACGGCATCGCCGGTCAGGTGCTGGTCAACTGTGGCACCGATCGGCAGAAGCAGCAGTACCTGCCCCGGCTGGCCAGCGGTGAGCTGGTGGCCTCGTTCGCACTCACCGAGCCCGAGGCCGGCTCCGACCCGAGCGGCCTGCGCACCCGCGCGGTGCGTGAGGGCGACGAGTACGTCATCAGCGGGCAGAAGCGCTTCATCACCAACGCGAACTGGGCCGATCTGCTCATGGTCTTCGCCCGCACCGGTGACCTCAGCGAGGGCGCGAAGAACATCTCGGTGTTCGTGGTGCCGACCGACACCCCCGGCGTCACCGTCGGTCCGCGAGACCACAAGATGGGCCAGCGCGGCACCTCGACCTCCGAGATCTTCCTCGACGGTGTCCGGGTGCCCGCCGAGAACCTGGTCGGCGAGGTCGAGGGCGAGGGCTTCTCCGCGGCGATGCGCTCGCTGGCCAAGGGCCGCCTGCACATCGCGGCGCTGACCGTCGGCCTGGCCGACCGGCTGATCGAGGAGAGCCTCCGTCACGCCACGACCAACGGTCAGGGTGGCCAGAAGCTGGCCGGGTTCCAGCTGATCCAGGCGATGCTCGCCGAGAGCCGGACCGAGGCGTACGCCGGTCGCGCGATGGTGCTCGAGGCCGCCCGCAGCTGGGACGACGGCAGCGACCGCCGGATGGCACCGTCGCTGTGCAAGCTGTTCTGCACCGAGGCGGTCGACCGGATCGCCGACCGGGCGGTCCAGATCCACGGTGGCCTCGGCTACATGCGCGAGGTGCCGGTGGAGCGGTTCTACCGGGACGCGCGGCTGTTCAGGCTCTACGAGGGCACCAGCGAGATCCAGAAGCTGATCATCGCCAAGCAGATGGTGAAGGAGTTCCAGGGCTGAGTCAGCGAGGGAGATTGTCCGCCCGGCGGATCCGCGCGAGGCTACAGGTATGACGTCACCGCTGGTCCGGGTCCATTCGCTGACGACGCGCATCGAGGCGCCGGTCGAGGAGGTCTTCGAGTGGCATCGGCGCCCCGGTGCGATCCACCGGCTGATGCCGCCGTGGATGCCGGGTGAGGCGCGGGAGGAGGCGACCGACCTGGCCGACGGCACCGCGGTGATCTCGCTCGGTCGTGGCGTGGACTGGGTGGCTCGTCACGACCCGGCCGCCTACGAGGCGCCGCACCTGTTCACCGACCGGCTCGCCTCGCTGCGGCCGCTGTCGTGGACCCACCGGCACGAGTTCGCCGCCGACGGCGCCGCGACGCTGGTCACCGACCGGATCGAGACGAACGTGCTCGGGCGGATGGTGGACCGGATGCTCGCCTACCGCCACGCCCAGCTGGGCGCCGACCTCGCAGCCCACCACCGGACGTACGCCGCGGGCAGATCTCTCACCATCGCGGTGACCGGATCGAGCGGGACCGTCGGGCAAGCGCTGGTGCCGTTCCTGACCACGGGTGGCCATCGGGTGATCAGGCTGGTCAGAGGCACCCCGAAGGGTCCAGACGAGCGCCGCTGGGATCCCTCGGCGCCGGCGCCGGACCTGCTCGAGGGTGTCGACGCGATCGTCCATCTCGCGGGGGCGTCCATCGCCGGCCGCTTCACCGCGGCGCACAAGGCGGCGATCCGCGACTCCCGGATCGAGCCGACCCGACGGCTCGCGGAGGCGGCGGCACGCAGCGGCGTACGCACCTTCGTCGGTGCCTCCGCGATCGGGATCTACGGTGCGGACAGGGGAGCCGAGATGCTCACGGAGTCCTCGGCGCGAGGCACCGGCTTCCTCGCCGACGTGGTCGCCGACTGGGAGTCGGCCGGCCGGGTCGACGGGCCGCGGACCGTCGCGGTGAGGACCGGGATCGTCCAGACACCGGCCGGGGGAGCGTTGCGGCTCCAGCGGCCGCTCTTCGCCGCCGGACTGGGCGGCCGGCTCGGGAGCGGCGAGCAGTGGCTGAGCTGGATCGGCATCGACGACCTCGTCGACATCTACCACCGCGCGCTCCTCGACGATTCGCTGACCGGCCCGGTCAACGCGGTCGCGCCCGAGCCGGTCACCGGCCGGGACTACGCGCAGACCCTTGCCCACGTGCTCCGGCGCCCTGCGCTCTTGCCCACCCCGGCCCTCGGCCCGCGGCTACTGCTGGGCAAGGAGGGGGCCGAGGAGATGGCGCTGGCGAGTCAGCGGGTCCTGCCGGAAGCCCTCATGCCCCACACGTTCCGCCATCCCGACCTGGAGGGGGCGCTGCGCCATGTGGTCGGCCGCTGAGATGAGGATCTGCCAGAGCGTCAGTGCCGAAGAGATCGGCTCCGAAGAGCCGGCCTCCTTCGGTCACGGCGTCCTGACCCGCCGTCACCCCGAATTGATCGCGAAGGTGCGATCAGGAATCCCGTATCGGCCGTCGGTCCAGGACAACCTCGACCGGCTTGACGAGGTGGCCCAGAACGTCCTACCTCCCTTCACCGAGCCCTCCGTCTTGGAAACACACGAACCCGGCTGGCGCACCGACGGGACTCACGCCGTGATCCAGACGCGCCTCTGATGCTCACCTCAGCGGGCCGCAGCCCTCCGACGCTGCGGCCCCTTGTCATCTGTGCTGATCGTCGAGTGCGAGTTCGACACCAGGTCGTCACGGGTACGGCGCTGACGCGTTCCGGACCCGCTCGCCGGCCACGAGTTCCGCCACCACAGGTTGGAGGCGGCACTGAGTCACGTACTCGGTCGTTGAGGGTCAGGCCTCGCCGGTGAGCAACAGTTCCTCGGCCACGGCCGCTCCGTCGGCCGGGCCTCGGCGGCCATTGGTCATGGTGCCCGCGCCACCGTGGTGGACGACGGCTGCGACACGGCCGAAATGCCGGTCAGCCCGGGACCACCGGGAGGACGATGCGGGAGGGCCGGGCGGGGTCGTGGCAGACCTGCTGGCGGGCCACTCGGGCGGTGGTCGCGCTCTCCTCGGGTTCACCCGTGTTGAGGTTGCGGTCCCAGCGGGGGAAGTTGCTCGAGGTGATCTGGACCCGTATGCGATGCCCTGCCCGGAAGACGATGCTGGTCGACCACAGGTCCACGACGTGCTCGGCAGGCTCACCCGGTGACGCTGCCCGTACCCGCACGATGCCGTCGGTGACATTGCGGGAGACGCCATGCTCGTCGACGTCGCACAGGCGGGCGAGCCAGTCGGTCGAGGTCCCGTCGGTGGCGGCGAAGAGCACGGCCTTGACCCGGCCGGTCACCTCGACGTCCTCGGTGAGCGGTTCGGTGGTGAAGACGAGGACGTCCTCGCGCGCCTCAACGGCCGCCTGGTCGAGCGGACCGGAACGGAAGTCGTCGGTCAGCAACAGGGCTCCGCCGACTGTGGGTACCGGGTCCATCGGGTCGTAGACGAACTCCTCGGGCGGCTCGGCGACAGGTGGCGGCTCCCGCGTCAGACGCCCGTCCGCGCGCAGATGGAAGTCCGTGTCCACGGCCCGCGACAGGGGCCATTCCGTCTCCTCGCGCCACTGGTTGACGCCCATGACGAACAGCAGCACCTTGCCGGTGTCCGGCTCCAGTGGCTCCCCGTCGCCGATCGTGCGCTCGTACCAGTCGAGCTGGAGGCCGTGCAGGGGTCCGCGCATGCCCATGAAGGCGGAGTTCGCGCCGAACCCGAAGTTGACGTCGCCGATGACGTGCTGCTGGTTGGCGTGACTCCACGGCCCCATGATCAGCGTGGCGGTCCGGCCGGCGCGGCGCATGGCGGTGAAGTTGTCGAGCGTGCCCTGGGTGAAGATGTCGTACCAGCCGCCGACCTGGAAGGTCGGCAGGTCCACCTCGTCGTGCCGGCCCTCGACCCGGCAGGTCCGCGCCCACTCGGGCTCCCGCCGGGACCGCTCATAGCCCAGCTCGGGAAGATCGTGCCGGACGAACGCGGGGAAGAGCCCGGCGGGCAGTTCGCCGTAGCCGCCGTCGGCCAGGCCGTCGAGATCCTGCACGAGCCTGCCGAGGCTGCCGACGAGCGTGGCGGGGTCGGTGCTGTGCCGGCGCATCATCGCGTCGGCGCCCATCAGGAGGGTCCAGTTGGCGGTGATGCCGAGCTCAATCGCGCCGCCGCGCGTCCACAGCCCGTCGTCCGGGTCGGACCACGAGACCATCGGCGCGATCGCCTTGAGCTGCGGCGGCTTGGACAGCGCCGCCATCCACTGCGTGTGGCCGAAGTAGCTCGCGCCGATCATGCCGACGGAGCCGTTCGCGCCGGGAAGGGCGGCAGCCCACCGTACGGTGTCGTATCCGTCGCTCTCCTCGTGCGTCCACGGGTCCCACTCACCCTCGGAGGCGAACCGGCCACGGGTGTCCTGGATGACCACCATGAAGCCACGCCGAGCCGCCGCCAGGGGATCGAGGAGACCGATCGCGAGGGGCATCTGCTTCCCATACGGCAGCCTGCTCAGCAGGACCGGCCACGGTCCGCTGCCGCCGGGCCGGTAGACATCCGCGCGCAGCACCGTGCCGTCACGCATCTCCGCGGGTACGTCGAACTCGACCTGGATCTCCGCCACGTGCTGCTCCTTTGCCTGCCCCGACGTCTTCTTCAGGACATAGTGAATCAGGCCATACCCCCCGCGGCACCCCCGATCGGGGGGTGGTCGAGGCGGATCTGCGTGGTGAAACCGATCGGTCTTTTCTGGGGGGTGTAAGCCGGACGATGGTCGACATGCTGCTCGAACAAGGGCACCCGGTGCGCGCGTTGGTACGACAGGACGACGAACGCGCCCACTCGCTCCGCCACGCCGGGGACGAGGTCTTCGTCGGGGACATGCTCACCATCGCCGACGTGGCCGCCGCGCTGAAGGTGTCCGGCGCATCTACTTCAGCATGGGCCTGTTCATGACCTTCGACGACATGACCGCGCCGGAGGGCGAGCGGCGCGCGCGGCTCGGCGGACTCGTCGCCAACTGGTCGCCGCCGCAGCGGGCTCACTGGGTCGCCGAGCAGGTGCTGGAATGGTCCGGCGTCCCGACCGTCAACATCCAGGCGGCCTTCTTCGTCGAGAACCCCATCATGACCTGGCTGGCCCTCGGTTCACTGGCCGACGGTGAGCTGCGCCTGCCCTTCGGCGACCACCGCTTCGCGCCCATCGCCGGATATGACGTCGCGGAACTGTGCGCGAAGATCCTGGTTGACCCGGCGCCGCATATCTCGAAGTCGTACGCGCTCACCGGTCCGGAGATGAAGGACGGGCACGGGTTCGCGGAGGACTTCGCGGCCGTGCTGGGAAGCCCGGTCACCTACGTTCCCGAAGACATCGAAACCTGGAACAAGACCTACGCGGACACCCACATGGCCGCGTATCCGCACATCGCAGAGCACCTGAAGACCCTGAACCGGATCATCGGCCGCGGAGGGTACGGCGGCATCACCGACGAGCTGGAAACCCTGCTCGGACGCCCTCCGAAGACCGTGCGGTGGGCCCTGGAGAACCACCCGCGCATCCGGAAGATGGCGGCTGCCTGAGCCGCTGCGTTGATCATCGTGAGGTGCGTGGACAAACGAAGAGCCAACCAGGCGCACATCGACGAGGCCGCCGATGTCGAGCCGCCGGCCTCGCTGATCTGGCGCGTCGGCCTGACCGGCACCTAGGCACCGCCGCAGCCGGTCAGCTGGTCAGGAGCGCGGTCCTGGTGAGGCTCTCGGAGATCTCCCACAGCCGGGCGGCGTCCTCGCCACTGGCTAGGGGCGGTAGAGCGCCTGCTCGGCGGGGGCGCCACCGAGGTGCCCGGGGGCGCTGGGGCCGTAGAGCCGGCCGCCGGTCGCATCGGGCGAGGTGGCGGCCAGCAGTGCGGGAAGGGCGGCGGTCTCGGGGGTGCCCAGGAGGATCCCCGCGGGCGGAGAGCCAGCGGATCATGCGTACGGGGAGGGTGTCGGTCGTGCGGCCGATCTCGGGTCGCGCGGCCAGCAGGTTGGTCGGGGCGACGCCGGGGTGGGAGAGGTTGCTGGTGATGCCCCAGGCGTTGGCCCGGCTTCGCCGATCCAGGTCCAGCCCGAAGAGGCCGACGGCGATCTTGGACTGGCCGTAAGCCAACATGGCCTCGTAGCCCTGCTCCCAGTTGGGATCCCCTCAGTTGACCGCGCCGCGCCTCGCGGCGACGCTGACCTGGGAGGTCACCCGGGCCTGCCCGGCTCGCAGCAGCGGCAGGATCCGGGCGACCAGGGCGAAGTGGCCGAGATGGTTGGTGCCGAGCTGGAGCTCGAACCTGTCGGCGGTCGTCTGCCGCGCCGGCGGCGTCATCACGTCGGCGTTGTTGATCATCACGTGGAACGGCTGGTCCTCGCCCAGCAGCGTCTCGGAGAGCGCCGCCACCGACGACAGCGAGGACAGGTCGAGGTCGCGCAGCGAGATCCGGGCCTCCGGGACGTGTCCGCGGATCGTGGCCAGCGCCTTCTCGCCCTTGCGGGCGTTGCGTACGGGCATCAAGACCTCGGCGCCGGCCGCCGCCAGTCGCGTGGCCATCACCAGGCCCATGCCGTTGCTGGCTCCGGTGACGAGGGCTCGCTTGCCGGACAGGTCGGGGATCGTGATGTCGATGGGTCGACGTGGCATCGGTCTGCTCCTGGAGAGAGGATCTCGGGTCGGATCCATCCTCGGTCGGCCGCCAGGATCTATCCAGGGTCTGCCGATCCCAGCCTGCGACGGCAGCGCATGGGTGCGGCTCGCGGCGGGTACGTCGACAGGGTGAGCAAACGGGATCGCGACGTGGTGCGGCGCCTGCTGGACGCCGGCGGCGCGACGTACGCCGAAGAGGCCGGCATCCGGCTCCGGGACAAGCCGTCCCCGCTGTATCGGCTCCTCGTTCTGGCGATGCTCTCCTCGATCCGGATCTCGACCGACATCGCGGTCGCCGCCGCGCGGGAGCTGTCGGGCGCCGGATGGCGTACGCCGCAACGGCTGCTCGACTCCACCTGGCAGCAGCGGGTGGACGCTCTCGGCCGGGCCCACTACCGCCGCTACGACGAGAGCACCGCGACCAAGCTCGCCGAGCAGGCGCGGTGGCTGCTGGAGACCTGCCGCGGTGACCTCCGCCGACTCCGCCCGACCTCTTGCGACGACGCCGAGACCCTGATCGACGCGCTCACCGAGTCGCCCCGCATCGGCCCGGTGGGTGCCCGGATCTTCTGCCGGGAGGTGCAGGACGTGTGGCCCGAGCTGTTGCCCTTCCTCGACGGCCCGCTCCTCGAGCAGGCGCGCGACATCGGCCTGCCCGGGGACCCGGACGAGCTCGCCTCGCTGGCCCCCGACGGACGCTGTGCCCCGCTCGCCGCAGCCCTCACCAGAGCGCGTCACGGGCTTCCCGGTCTCGAGGAGAGCTGAGGCTCTTCCCGCCGCGCAGGGTGAACCCGCTTAGGATCACCGCATGGTCAACGGGGAGTCGAAGAACGCGCCGAGCATGGCAGATGTCGCGGCGCTGGCCGGGGTCTCCCACCAGACCGTGTCCCGGGTGGTCAACGGCTCCGACGCCGTCCGCGGCGACACCCGTGAGCGGGTGCAGGCCGCGATCGACGAGCTGGGTTACCGGCGCAACAAGTCGGCACGGGCGCTGGTGACCCGGCGGTCGGGGCGGCTGGGCCTGCTCTACACCCAACCGCACCTCTACGGTCCGGGCACGCTGGCCGCCTCGGTGCACCAGGCCGGTCAGCGGGCCGGCTACGACATCATCCTGAGCCCGGTGCCGTACCCGGAGGCGACTGCGGCTGAGCGGGCGATCGAGGCGCTCCTCGACGATGCGGTCGAGGCAGTACTGCTCGGCGTCTCGCATCAGTCGTTCGAGGATCTGGTCGCCCAGCTCTCGACGCAGGTGGAGGTCGTGATGATTCACAGCGACCCGCCCGCCGGGGTGCGCTCGGTGGGGATCGACCAGCACGCCGGCGCCGTGCTGGCCACCGAATACTTGCTGGGTCTCGGTCATCGCAACATCGCCCATGTGGCCGGCCCGGTCGGCTGGATCGACGCCCGGCAGCGCCGGGAGGGGTGGCTCGCCGCGCTCCGGGATGGCGGCGCGGAGCCGGGGCCCGAGATCTTCGGGGACTGGTCGAGCAGGAGCGGCTACGAGGCCGGCGCCGTGATCGCCCGGGACGCCTCGGTCACCGCCGTCTTCGCGGCCAACGACTCGATGGCGCTCGGCGTGATCCGGGCGCTGCACGAGGCGGGCCGCCGGGTCCCTCAGGACGTGAGCGTCGTGGGCTTCGACGACGTCCCGGACGCGGCGTACCTGTGGCCGCCGCTGACCACCGTCCGGCAGGACTTCGCATCGCTGGGCGAGCTCGCGGTCGAGGTGGCCACGGAGGCCATCGCCGAGGGAACCGTCGAGGTCCCGCCGCTGATCGCTCCGGAGCTGGTCGTCCGGGACTCGGCCGCGCCGAACCCGCCCGCGTAACCGCGAGGGTCAATCGGGTCCACGGGAACACAGGGGTAATCCGCCGGCAATATGTTAGCGTTCACATCGCCTCGAACCCCCATCCCGAGCCGTCGGGCAGAAACGGAGCCGTGATGACGCAGCGAGCAGGCCTGCTGCCTGACCTCGAAGAGACCTCGCTCGGCATCGAGCTGGGCTCCACCAACATCAAGGCGTGCCTGATCGGGCCCGACCACGCGCCCCTCGCCACCGGCTCCCACCTGTGGGAGAACGAGCTCGTCGACGGTCTGTGGACCTACTCGCTCGAGGCGGTCTGGGCGGGCGTGCAGGGCGCCCTCGCCGCCCTCGGCGACGAGGTCGAGCGCCGCTACGGCACCCGGCCGACGACCTTCGGGTCGATCGGGGTCTCGGCGATGATGCACGGCTACCTCGCTTTCGACGAGGCCGGCGAGCTGCTGGTGCCCTTCCGCACCTGGCGCAACACCAACACCGCCGTCGCCGCCGCCGAGCTGTCGGAGACCCTCGGCGCCAACATCCCGCTGCGCTGGTCGGTCGCCCACCTCTACCAGGCGATCCTCGACGACGAGCCCCACCTGCCGCGGATCGCCTCGCTGACCACCCTCGCGGGCTACGTCCACCGGGAGCTGACCGGCGAGCACGTGCTCGGCGTCGGCGACGCCTCCGGCGTGTTTCCCATCGACCCGGCCACCGGCACCTACGACCAGCGGATGCTGGAGCAGGTCGGCCACCTGGCCGCCGCCAAGCGTCCCGGCCTGCGGGTCGAAGGGCTGCTCCCGCAGGTCCTCCCGGCGGGCGCCGACGCCGGTCGGCTCACCCCTGCGGGCGCCGCGCTGCTCGATCCCACCGGGCTGCTCCGGCCCGGCATCCCGCTGTGCCCGCCCGAGGGCGACGCCGGCACCGGGATGGTCGCCACCAACTCGGTCGCCAAGCGCACCGGCAACGTCAGTGCGGGCACCTCGATCTTCGCGATGGTCGTGCTCGAGGCGCCGCTGGCCACGGTCCACCACGCCATCGACATCGTCACCACCCCGGCCGGTGACCCGGTCGCGATGGTGCACTGCAACAACGGTGCCAGCGAGCTCGACGCCTGGGCCGGGGTCTTCGGCGAGTTCGCCGCCGCCCTCGGACACCCCTGCGAGCCCGACGCGGTCTTCGGCGCGCTGCTCGGTGCCGCCCTGAACGGCTCGCCCGACGGTGGCGGGCTGGTGGCCTACAACTACCTGGCCGGCGAGCCGATCGCCGGCCTCGACGAGGGCCGTCCGCTCTTCGTACGCACCCCCGGCAGCCGCCTCGACCTCGCCGGGTTCGCACGTGCCCAGGTCTACGGCGTCTTCGGCACCCTCGCCCTCGGCATGCGTGTGCTCGCCGACCAGGGTGTGGAGATCGACGCGATGTTCGCCCACGGCGGCCTGTTCCGCACCGCGGGCGTCGCCCAGCGGCTGCTCGCCGCGGCGATCGGCGCCCCGGTCGCCGTCGGCCGCACCGCCGGCGAAGGCGGCGCGTGGGGGATCGCGGTGCTGGCTGCGTACGCCCGGGCGGCCGCGGCCGAGGGCGACCTCAGCCTGAGCGCCTATCTCGCCGAGCGCGTCTTCGGCGACATCGACCTCGAGGTCGTCGAGCCGGACGCCGCCGACCTCGCCGGGTTCCGGACCTACCTCGAACGCTACGAGGCCGGCCTCGACATCGAGCGCGCCGCCGTGGCCTCGCTCGCACCCACCGCAGACAACGCACGAGCCGCAGAAGAAGGAGACCAGTGATGACGGGCATCCCCGCCGCTCTTCGCACCGCCGTCGACGCCGCCAAGGAGCGCGTCGCCGCCCTGCACGCCGAGCTGCCCCGGTGGGAGCTGGTCGTGTGGACCGCCGGGAACGTCTCCGAGCGGGTCAGCAACCCCGACGGCGAGGATCTGCTGGTCATCAAGCCCTCCGGCGTCGCCTACGAGGAGATCACCGCCGAGGCGATGGTCGTGTGCGACCTGGCCGGCAACCTCGTCGAGGGCGAGCGGTCGCCGTCCTCGGACACGGCCGCCCACGCGTACGTCTACGCCAACATGCCCGAGGTCGGGGGAGTGGTCCACACCCACTCCACCTACGCCACCGCCTGGGCCGCCCGCGGGGAGGAGATCCCCTGCGTGCTCACGATGATGGCCGACGAGTTCGGCGGACCGGTCCCGGTCGGCCCGTTCGCGATCATCGGTGACGACTCGATCGGGCGCAGCATCGTGGAGACGCTGCGCGAGTCGCGCAGCCCAGCGGTGCTGATGCGGAACCACGGTCCGTTCACCATCGGAAAGGACGGCCGCTCCGCGGTCAAGGCCGCGGTGATGTGCGAGGAGGTCGCCCGCACCGTGCACATCGCGCGCCAGCTCGGCCAGCCGCAGCCGATCGACCAGGGCCACATCGACTCGCTCTACGACCGCTACCAGAACGTCTACGGCCAGCACTGAGCTGCGCCCTCGAACCTCACCAAGCACTGGAAGGACCCCACATGAGCAAGCCAACAGCGCCGAAACCCTATGGCGACCGCGAGGTCTGGTTCTTCACCGGCAGCCAGGACCTCTACGGCGAGGAGACCCTTCGCCAGGTGGCCGAGCAGTCCCAGGAGGTCGCTCGCGCCCTCGACGCCTCCTCCGACGTTCCGGCGAAGGTCGTGTGGAAGCCCGTCCTGAAGGACTCCGCGTCCATCCGCCGCGCGATGCTCGAGGCGAACTCCGACGACAACGTCCTCGGCGTGATCACCTGGATGCACACCTTCAGCCCGGCCAAGATGTGGATCGCCGGCCTGGACGCGCTCCAGAAGCCGCTCCTGCACCTGCACACTCAGGCCAACGTCGAACTCCCTTGGTCGGAGATCGACATGGACTTCATGAACCTCAACCAGGCCGCCCACGGCGACCGTGAGTACGCCTACATCGCCACCCGCCTCGGCGTCGCCCGAACCACCGTCGTAGGTCACGTCTCCAACCCCGCGGTCACCCGCCGTGTCGGCACCTGGATCCGCGGTGCCGCCGGCTGGGCCGCGACCCACGGGCTCAACCTGGTCCGCTTCGGCGACAACATGCGCAACGTCGCGGTCACCGAGGGTGACAAGACCGAGGCCGAGCTGCGCTTCGGTGTCTCGGTCAACACCTGGGGCGTCAACGACCTGGTCGCGGCCGTCGAGGCCGTCGACGAGGCCGCCGTGGACGCGCTCGTCACCGAGTACGAGGATCTCTACGACGTGGCGCCCGAACTCCGCAAGGACGGCGAGCGTCACGAATCGCTGCGCTACGCCGCCCGCCAGGAGATCGCCATGGAGGCGTTCCTGGTCGAGCGCGACGCGATGGCCTTCACCACCAACTTCGAGGACCTCGGCGGCCTGCGCCAGCTCCCCGGCATCGCGGTGCAGCGGCTGATGAGCAAGGGGTATGGCTTCGGCGCCGAGGGAGACTGGAAGACCGCCGTCCTGGTGCGGGCCGCGAAGGTGATGGGGGAGGGCCTGCCCGGCGGTGCCTCACTGATGGAGGACTACACCTACGACCTCACCCCCGGCTCGGAGGTGATCCTCGGTGCGCACATGCTCGAGATCTGCCCCTCGCTCACCACCTCGAAGCCGAAGGTCGAGATCCACCCGCTCGGGATCGGCGACCGCGAGGACCCGGTCCGGATGGTCTTCGACGCCGACGCTCGCGAGGGCGCCGTCGTCGTCTCGCTCGCCGACATGCGTGATCGCTTCCGGATGACCGCCAACGTGGTCGACGTGGTCCCGCCGACCCAGGCGCTGCCGAAGCTGCCCGTCGCCCGGGCGGTCTGGGCCCCGCGCCCCGACTTCACCACCTCGGCCGAGGCCTGGCTGACCGCCGGCGGCGCGCACCACACGGTGATGTCGACCGCCGCCGGGATCGAGGCCTTCGAGGTCTTCGCCGACATCGCCCGCACGGAGCTGCTGGTCATCGACGAGTCCACCACCCGCCGCGGCTTCGCCGACCAGGTGCGCTGGAACCAGGTGTTCTACCGGGTCGCCCAGGGGCTGTAGACACGCCGTCGGTTGGGGCTACTGCGTTCAGACTCCGAGGGGGAGCGAGCGAGTTGAGACCAACAGGGTCCTCTCGAGCGGCGAGACGACCGTGTTGGTCTCGATACGGATTCGTTCGTTCCTCACGAACCCGGCTCGACCAGCGGCCGCGTCAGGACACCACCTTCCGGGGGTTCATGACCCCGTCGGGGTCGATCGCCTGCTTGACGGCTCGCAGGAGGTCGACCTCGACCCCCGTCTTGTACGCCGCAGCGGCATCCAGCTTGAGCGCACCGATCCCGTGCTCGGCGGAGATGCTGCCACCGAGCGCGGTGACGGCGTCGTAGACGATCCGGGTCAGGGCGGGCGCCTCCCGCCTCAGCGCCGCATCGTCGCCGACGGGCGCGGAGATGTTGTAGTGCAGGTTGCCGTCCCCGACGTGCCCGTACGTCACCAGCCGTAGCCCCGGTAGCGCGGCGAGCAGCGCAGGCCCGACCTCGGCGACGAACCGGGACAGGACTGTGATCGGCAGGGTGACGTCGTGCTTGAGGGTCGCGCCCTCGCTCTTCTGTGCCTCGGAGACCCCTTCGCGCAGCGCCCACAGGGACTCGCGCTGAGCGGCGCTGCCGGCGAGGACCGCGTCGAGGAGCAGCCCCTGGTCGGCAGCGGCCCCGAGGGCCGACTCGAGCCGTTCGTCGACGTCGGCGGAGGTGCCGGCGAGCTCGACGAGGCCGTACCAGGCGTGCCGGTCCGGGAACGGGTCGCGGGCGCCCGGCAGGTGGGCCAGGACGAGGTCGACGGCCTGGCGGCCGAGCAGCTCCCAGGTGGTCAGCTGCCCGCCGGCGTGCTCGCGGAGCAGCGGAAGCAGTGCGGTGGCAGCCGAGACCGACTCGAGCGCCACGAACGCGGTCGCCCGACGGGGCGTCGCCGGCAGCAGGCGCAGCACCGCCGCGGTGACCACGCCGAGCGTGCCCTCCGAGCCGATGAACAGCTGCTTGAGGTCGTAGCCGGTGTTGTCCTTGCGCAGTGGCCGCAGCCCGTCCCAGACCCGGCCGTCGGGGAGCACGACCTCCAGGCCCAGCACCAGCTCGCGCATCATCCCGTAGCGCAGCACCGCGGTGCCGCCGGCGTTGGTCGCGATCGTGCCGCCGATGGTGCACGAGCCCTCCGAGCCGAGGGAGAGCGGGAACAGCCGCCCGGCGGCTGCGGCGGCCCCCTGGACGGTGGCGAGGGGCGTGCCTGCCTCGACGGTGAGGGTGTCGGCGACTGCATCGACTTCCCGTACGCGGCGCATCCGGCCGAGCGAGAGCACGATCTGGTCGCCGCCGGAGTCGGGGACGCCGCCGCCGACGAGACCGGTGTTGCCGCCCTGGGGGACGACCCCGACGCCCGCCGCCGCGCACAGCCGGACCGCGGTGGCGACCTCGCCTGTCGAGGCCGGGCGCACCACGGCGAGGGCGGTGCCGGTGAAGCTGCCGGTCCAGTCGGTGACGTACGCCGCCATGTCGGCTGGATCGGTCAGCACGGTGCTGTCGCCGAGGGCGGCGCGCAGGCTGGATACGAGGCGGGTCATGCGGACCGCAGCCGGACGTGCTCGGGGCCGATCGCGGCGATGTCGGGGGTGCCGAGCAGGCACATCGCCCGCCGCAGCTCCTCGACCAGCAGGGTCAGGCCGGCGTCGACCCCCTGTCGGCCGGCGACCATGAGGCCGTAGAGGTAGGGCCGCCCGATCATCACGCCACGGGCGCCGAGGCCGAGGGCGGCCGCGATGTCGCCACCGGAGCGCACGCCGGAGTCGAGATACACCTCGGTCCGGTTGCCCACCGCGTCGACCACCGCAGGCAGCAGCTCCAGCGGCACCGGCGCGCGGTCGAGCTGGCGGCCGCCGTGGTTGGAGAGCACCAGTGCGTCGGCCCCCGCGTCCACGCAGGCCACCGCGTCGGCGACCGAGAGCACGCCCTTGGCCACCACCGGGCCGTCCCAGTGCTCCTTGAGCCAGCCGATGTCTGCGGGCCGGATCGCCTGCTCGCGCAGCTCGTTGGACATGCCCCAGCGGCCGTGGTGCGACCCCTCGGGGAACGTCGCGAACCGCAGCGGCTCGGTGGTCAGGATGTTGGCGACCCAGCCGGGGTGGCGCGCCATGTCGGCGAACGTACGCAGGCTCAGCTGGGGCGGAATCGCGAAGCCGTTGAGCTTGTCCTTGCGCTTCATCCCCGTCACGGTCGTGTCGATGGTCAGCATGAGCGCCTCGTAGCCCTGCGCGGCCGCCTCGGTGATGTGGTCGAGGGTCACCGCCCGGTCCTTCATCAGGTAGACCTGGAACCAGTTGCGCCCCTGTGGGGCGGCGCGCGCGACGTCGGTGATCGAGGTTGTCGCGTAGGTCGAGAGCGTGTAGGGCAGCCCGGCCGCGGCGGCTGCCGCGGCGACCGCCCGCTCCCCGGTGTGGTGACTGAGCCGGGTGTATCCGGTCGGTGCCAGGACGATGGGTGCCGACGCGGGCCGCCCGAGGATCGACGTACGCACCTCGGGCTCGCCGACCTGGCCGAAGGCCGTGGGGCGCAGCTCCACGCGGTCGAAGGCGGCCCGGTTCCGGTGCATCGCGTGCTCGCCGTCCGAGCCGCCGTAGACGTAGTCCCAGACCGCCGTCGGCACTCGCTTCCGGGCGGCGCGCTCCAGGTCGTCGACGCTGAGACAGCGGGCGAGCCGCCGGTCGGCGGCCCGCCAGTGGAACGGGCGTGGCCGCAGGAAGGGCGCGAGATCGCGCCACCGGGGGAGCTGTCGGGCCGCCTGCCGGGCGACCTGAGAATCAGCGGGCACGCTCTGGACTCCTCCTCACTCATCGGATAAGTTCTGAACTTGTAATACAACTTAGCCCATCGAGGAGCACCCCGCCATGGCCGCCGACCGCATCAAGTCACTGAACCTCTCCCACGTCGTCCTCCCGCTCGACAACCCGGTCAGCGACGCCAAGGTGCTCACCGGGCGGCAGAAGCCGCTGACCGAGACCGTGCTGCTCTTCGTCGAGGTGACCACCGAGCAGGGCTTCGAGGGCATGGGCTTCAGCTACTCCAAGCGCGCCGGCGGTCCGGCGCAGTTCGCCCACCTCAAGGAGATCGCCCAGGTCGCGATCGGCCAGGATCCTTCCGACATCGCCAAGATCTACGAGTCGCTGATGTGGGCCGGCGCCTCGGTCGGCCGCAGCGGAGTGGCGACCCAGGCCGTGGCCGCTCTCGACGTGGCGCTCTACGACCTCAAGGCGCGCCGCGCCGGCCTGCCCCTGGCCAAGCTGCTCGGTGCCCACCGCGACTCCTGCCGCGTCTACAACACCTCCGGCGGCTTCCTCCAGGCGGGCGTCGAGGAGATCAAGGAGAAGGCGACCGCTTCGCTCGAGGCCGGCATCGGCGGCATCAAGATCAAGGTCGGCCAGCCCGACTGGGCCGAGGACCTGCGCCGGGTCGCCGCGGTCCGCGAGCACCTCGGTGACACGCCGCTCATGGTCGACGCCAACCAGCAGTGGGACCGTGCCCGTGCCCGCCGGATGTGCCGCGAGCTCGAGCAGTTCGACCTGATCTGGATCGAGGAGCCGCTCGACGCCTGGGACGCGGTCGGCCACGCCGATCTCTCGCGCGTCTTCGACACCCCGATCGCGACCGGCGAGATGCTGACCTCGGTGCCCGAGCACATGGCGCTGATCGACGCCGGCTACCGCGGCATCGTCCAGCCGGACGCGCCGCGCATCGGCGGCATCACCCCCTTCCTGAAGTTCGCCACCCTCGCCGCGCACGCCGGTCTCGCGCTCGCGCCGCACTACGCGATGGAGATCCACCTGCACCTGGCCGCGGCCTACCCGACCGAGCCGTGGGTCGAGCACTTCGAATGGCTCAACCCGCTCTTCGAGGAGCGCATCGACATCCACGACGGCCAGATGTGGGTGCCGGACCGCCCGGGTCTCGGCTTCACGCTCAGCGACCAGATGCGCAAGCTCACCGTGGAGAGCGTTAAGTTCACGGCATGAGCGAGCGCCAGCGAGCGACAATCAGGGTCAGGCCGTCGCGTCCGTATCCTTGCCTCTGTCCGACGGAGGCGACGGCATGACAGTTAGCGCCGGGCTCGCCGACCGCGTCGTCTCCGGGATCAAGGACCAGATCCTGGCCGGGGACCTCGCGCCGGGGGCGAAGCTGCCCTCGGAGTCCGATCTGGTCGCGACGTACGGGGTGTCGCGGACGGTGGCGCGCGAGGCGGTCACCCGCCTGCGTGCCGAGGGTCTGGTCGAGACCTTCCAGGGGCGTGGTTCCTTCGTGCTGGCGGTGCCGGCGCCGTCGCCGTTCGCGCTGGAGTCCTCCGCGATCCGTACGCAGCACGACGTGCTCGACATGGTCGACTTCCGGCTCGGGGTGGAGTGCGAGGCGGCGGCTCTGGCCGCCGCCCACCACGACGAGCAGAGTGCGCGCTCGATCGAGGAGGCGCTCTCCGCGCTGGCGACCGCGGGTCCCGACGGCGCGGTGGAGGCCGACTTCGCCTTCCACCGGGCGGTCGCCGCCGCGACCGGCAACCGCTTCTACCTCGACCTGATGGACTCGCTGGGTCCGATGATGATCATGCTGCCGCGCACCCGCCTCGGCGACGCCTACTCGCCCGGCGATGCGATCCACGTCGAGCGGGTGCAGCGCGAGCACGACAACATCGCCACGGCGATCCTCACCGGTGACGCCGACACCGCCCGGGCCGCGATGCGGGTGCATCTGGGCAGCACCCGCCGGCGCCTGCGCGAGTGACCCAGCGGCGTGGCTCAGCCGCAATGACACGTTGCCCTGGCGGGCATCGCGTGAGTCGGCATCGGTATTGGCCGTGGGCTGTGACTGTCGTCACGATTGAGGGATGAACTCACCTGCGAAGAAGTCCCCACCGAGCTCGACGCTGAGCCGTCGTCGGCTCGTCCAAGCAGCAACCGCCGCCCCGCTCGTCGGCGCCGCGAGCGGTCTCACCACCGCCGGCCTCACCTCGTCCGCCGCAGCCGCGACGGCGGCCTCCGCCGAGGGTGTCCGCGACGCGATGCTCCGCGCGGCGACCTACATGGACGAGACGGTCTCCTACGAGGGTGCCTACGTCTGGAGCTACCGCCCCGACATGTCGCTGACCTGGGGTGAGATGGAGGCTCGGCGCACCATGTGCTGGGTCCAGCCGCCAGGCACGCCGACCGTCGGTCACGCCCTGCTCGACGCGTACGTCGCGACGGGGGAGAAGCGGTTCCTGGACGCCGCCCGCCGCACCGGCCGGGCTCTCGTCCGCGCCCAGCGTCCCGAGGGCGGCTGGAACTACATCCACGACTTCGCCGGCCCGAAGTCGCTGAAGCGCTGGTACAAGTCGATCGGGATCAACGGCTGGCGCCTGGAGGAGTTCCAGCACCTCTACGACAACTCCACCTTCGACGACGCCGCCACCTCGACCGCCGGCCAGCTGATCCTGCGTCTCCACCTGCTCGACCCGCGCGACCGGGGCTTCAAGCGGTCGCTGAACAAGGTGATCGACTTCATCACCGACGCCCAGATCAGCGGTGGCGTGGGCGACGGCGGCTGGCCGCAGCGCTGGCCGGTCGACCCGAAGGCGACGACCGAGATGCCGTGGCCGAAGAAGCTGCCGTCCTGGCTCCCGAAGGACGCCCGCCAGGGGATGGTCGACGGTGACTACACCCAGCACGTCACGTTCAACGACAACGTCCTCGGCGAGAACATCAAGCTCATGCTGATGTGCGTCGTCTCGCTCGGCCGTGACGATCTGGTCGAGCCCGTGCGCCGGGCCATGGAGTGCGTGCGCCGCATGCAGCAGCCCGCGCCCCAGGCAGGCTGGGGTCTCCAGCACCTCGCCGAGGACATGGACGGGCGCCCGGCCGGCGCGGTCGCCGCAGGCCGCTCCTACGAGCCGCGTGCGCTGGCCACCCACACCACGCAGACCAACGTCGAGCAGCTGTTCACCTACTTCCAGCTCACCGGCGACCGCTCCTTCCTCGACGGCGTCCCGGCCGCGCTGGACTGGCTGGCCGGCTGCCGGCTGACCGAGCAGCAGCGGGCGGAGAACCCGCTGATCGCGAGCCGGACCCACCCCACGTTCGTCGAGCCCGGGACCAACCGGGCGCTGTTCGTGCACCGGTTCGGCTCCAACATCGTCAACGGCGCGTACTACTACGACTACGACCACCGCGACACGCTCAGCCACTACTCCGGCGGTCGCTCGGTGGCGGAGGCGCGGCTGCGTGCCGAGTACGACCGGCTGCGGGCGCTGTCGGATGCCGAGGTCGCCGACCTGGTGGACCGCTCCCCGCTGACTCCGGGGGACCCCTACGAGCTGCCGCCGTTCTTCTCGCTGCACGACCTGGGCCTGCTCGAGCTGCTGCGCGGCACCTCGCACGAGGTCAGCCGGCCCGGCGACGCCGAGGTGGCGCGAGTGGTCACCGATCTCGGCGAGAAGGGCTACTGGCTCTCTGCGGCCGACGCGATCACCAACCCGTTCCGTGGCCCGGGGAGCAAGCACCCCTACGACGGGAAGGCCTACATGAGCAAGCACGTCGGGGACACCTTCGACACCTCGCCCTATCCCGCCGGCAACCCGCCGGCGGTGCCGCCCTACCAGCCGACCGAGGCGCCCCAGCTGATCAACACCGAGACGTTCGTCGAGAACCTCGGCACGCTGATCCGCGCGTCCGCTTCCTGACCGGCTGAGCAAAGAGAACGGGTGGCCCGGCGATCGCCGGGCCACCCGTTCCCCATGGGGCCTGTTGGATCTTGCTACTTCTGCTGGTGCTCCCCGAGTGGCGTGAAGCAGAACTTGCCGCCCGCCAGCCGTTCCTCGGGCCCCTGCGGGCCGTCGTCGATCGCGTCACCGAGCAGCTCCGCGGCGAAGATCTCGGAGTCGTCCTGCGGGTGGTAGCCGATCGCCTCGCCGGCCTCCAGCGACCACCAGTTGCGGGTGTTGCGGGAGATGCCCCACACCACCCGGTAACCGGGCTCGGGAGTGGACAGGCACGCCTCGAGGAGACGGGCACCGTCGGCGGGTGACATCCAGGTCCACAGCGATCGGCGGTCCCACGGCTTCTCGAAGCACGAGCCGATCCGCAGCACGGTCACGTCGATGCCGTAGCGGTCGTGGAAGAGGCTCCCGAGGGCCTCCAGTGCGACCTTGCTGACCCCGTAGTAGGTGTCGGGGCGAGGGA
Source organism: Nocardioides sp. NPDC006273 (assembly GCF_040613495.1). Classification (NCBI taxonomy): domain Bacteria; kingdom Bacillati; phylum Actinomycetota; class Actinomycetes; order Propionibacteriales; family Nocardioidaceae; genus Nocardioides; species Nocardioides sp. NPDC006273. Next base: position 59,204 of record NZ_JBEXSD010000012.1, read on the forward strand.
AGACATCCGCCGGAAGTCCGCCCTCCGGTGCGTTCTCGAGGTCGTAGAAGCCGGCCGCGTGGTTGCTCGAGGCCAGGACCACGCGACGGACCCCGGCGTCCCGGGCGGTCTCGAGGACCACCCGGGTGCCGTCGATGTTGGCCGAGAGGATGTCGGCCCAGGGGGCCTCGACGCTGATGCCACCCAGGTGGATGATCGCGTCCACGCCCTCGCAAGCGGCGCGCATCGCCGCCTCGTCGGTCACCGACGCCTCGATGACCTCGACGGCCTCGCCCTCAGCGGCGGGCTCGGGACGTACGATGTCGAGGAGGCGAAGCACCCGGCCCTCGCGGGCGAGGCGCGGGCGCATGAGCCGCCCGACGACGCCGTTGGCGCCGGTGATGAGTACGGTCTCGGACATGGTTCCTTCCGGTTGGGTCGAACGGTGAGGGATCAGGCGGAGCGGAGCTCGTCGACGGCGTCGAGGTACTCGCCGAGCTTGGCGCCGTGCTTCTCGATGACCGACTTGGTCGCCTCGCGCCAGGGGGCGATGTCGGCGATCTCGTTGATCTTGACCCCTTCGCCGCGCAGCTTCTCGAGGTCGGTCTCGACCTGAGCCTCCCACTTCTCGCGCTGGAACGGGGCGGCCTCGGTGGCAGCCTTCTGGAGCGCCTCCTGGTCCTCGGAGGAGAGCCCGTCGAAGGTGTCCTTGTTGATGAGGAGCACCTCGGCGACGCGCATGTGCCGGTCGAGGGTGTAGTTCGGCGCGACCTCGTAGTGGGAGGCGGAGAGGTAGGACGGCTCGTTGTTCTCGGCGCCGTCCAGCAGCCCGCTCTGCAGCGAGCTGTAGACCTCGCCGTAGGCCATCGGGGTGGGGGAGCCGCCGAGGGCGTTGATGAAGTCGATCTGCACCTGCGACTCCTGGACCCGGATCTTGAGTCCCTTGACGTCCGTCGGGGCGAGGATCGGCTTCTTCGTGGTGTAGAAGCTGCGGGCGCCGGGGTCGAAGTAGCCCAGGCCCTTGAAGCCGGCACTCTCCGTCTCGCTGAGCAGCTTCTTGCCGCTCTCGCTCTCCAGGAAGCGCCACAGGTGGTCGGCGTCGTCGAAGAGGTACGGCAGGCTGAAGAGCCCCATCGCCGGCACGAACTCGCCCATCGGGGCGGAGCTGATCCGGGTCATCTCGATCGAGCCCATCTGCACCTGCTCGATGGCGTCGGACTCCTCGCCCAGCTGGGCGTTGGGGTAGACCTGGATCTTGATCCGGCCGTCGGTGTACTTCTCGGCCAGCTCGGCGAACTTCTTGTCGCCCAGCGTGGTCGGGTAGTCCTCGGGGTGGGTCTCGGCCAGCTTGAAGGTCTTCGAGCCGCCGCCTCCACCGCTGCCGGCGAGAGATCCGCCGCCACACGCGCTGAGGGCGAGGCCGCCGGCGACGGCCGCGGCGCCGAAGGCACCGGCTTTGAACAGGGAGCGCCGGGCGACCGGCTTGGGGGAGGCGGTGTTCATGGTTGGTTCCTTTCGAGGGGGTGACTACTGTCCGAGCGCATCGGGGAGGGCCAGGGAGAAGAACGGGACGAAGGTGATCAGCATCAGGACGACGAGCAACGGGATCAGGAAGAGACCGACCGTCCTGATCACCTTCTCGATGGACGTACGTCCGATGGCGCAGCCGACGAAGAGGACGTTGCCGACCGGCGGGGTGATGAGGCCGATGGCCAGGTTGAGGACCAGCATGATCCCGAACTGGACCGGGTCCATGCCGAGGCCGGTGGCGACCGGCAGCAGGATCGGCGTCATGATCACGATCAGTGGCGCCATGTCCATGATCGCGCCGAGCGCGAGCAGCAGCAGGTTGATCAGCAGCAGCACGACGACGACGTTGCTGGAGATGCCGAGCAGGGCGTCGGTGGCCAGCGCCGGCACCTGCAGGAAGGCCAGGAAGTAGCCGAAGGCGCCGGCCGCCGCGATGATGAACAACACCACCCCGAGGGTGCGCAGGGCGCTCTGCAGGATCGGGACCATCGCCTTGAGGGGAAGGTCGCGGTAGACGAAGAAGGTCAGGACGAAGGCGTACAGGCAGGCGATCGCCGCCGACTCGGTCGCGGTGAAGATGCCGCTGAGGATCCCGCCCAGGATGATCACCGGCATGAGCAGGCTGAGCAGCCCGTCGCTGATGATCTTGGGGACGTCCTTGAGGGGGACCAGCTCCTCCTTCGGGTAGCCACGCTTGACCGCCAGGATGTACGCCAGGGTCATCAGTGCCGTGCCGAGCAGGATGCCCGGGACGATGCCGGCGGTGAACAGGGCGCCGATGGAGACGCCGCCTGCGGCCATCGAGTAGATGATCAGGTTGTGGCTCGGCGGGATCATGACCGCCTGGGTGGCGCCCGCGACGGTGACCGCGACCGCGTAGTCGGTGTCGTAGCCGCGCTTCTTCATCATCGGGATGGTCACCGAGCCGATCGCGGAGACGTCCGCGACCGAGGAGCCGGACAGGGCCCCGAAGAAGGTGCTGGCGCCGATGTTGACCATCCCGAGACCGCCGCGCACCCAGCCGACCAGCAGGCCGGCGAAGGCGATCAGACGACGCGAGATGCCGCCGGCGCCCATGATCTCGCCGCCGAGGATGAAGAAGGGGATGGCGAGCAGGGCGAACGTGTCGAGGCCGGCGACCATCCGCTGGCCGACGGTGGTCAGTGGAAGCCCGAGATAGAGCGCTTCGAAGAGGGCGGCCAGGGCGAGCGCCAGAGCGACCGGGACGCGGAGGACGACGAGGACGGCGAAGCCGCCCAGAAGGATGGTGATGGCAAGCGGATCGATAGGCATGATGGGGGCTCTCTCGGCTCTCGGCGGCTCAGTCGAGCTCGGCTGCGTCGCCGGCCTCGACGTAGCGCTTGGTGCTCACGCCGAAGGCCTGGAGGACGGTGTAGAGGATGACCATGGCGCCGGCGACCGGCATCATGAGGTAGGAGACGCTGCGGGGGAGACCCGTGCCGGGCAGCGTGGCCATCCGGGCGTCGATGACGAACTGGGTGCCCTGGACGACCAGGAAGAGACCGAACCCGATCAACAGCACCTGGATGCCCCGGTCGATCACCGCCTGGAGCATCGCCGGGAACTTGTCCACCAGGAAGGTGACCGCGATGTGGGCGCCTTCGCGAAAGCCGATCGCGGCACCGAGGAAGCCGATCCAGACCAGCAGGATCCGCGCGCTCTCCTCGCTCCAGGTGGGGGAGCTGCTCAGCAGCTCTCGGCTGAACACCTGCCAGAGCACGATCAGCACCGTGGCGATCAGGCACAGGATGCAGAACACCTCGAAGACCGTGTCGACCGCGCGCCAGGTGCGCGTGAAGCCAGATTTCTCATGTGGCACAGCGTTCTCGTTGTCTACGTTCATTCCGACAGTCCGTCCTCGTCGCGGCGGTGGTGGGGAACCTCGGTCGCCTCGGCGAGCAGGTGCTGCCTGTCCGAGCCCGCCAGGCCGAGGTGGTAGAGGTGGATCTGGTCGATCCCGGCATCGACCAGCGCCCGCACATGGCCGCCGAAGGCGTCCTCGGTGGTGGGCGGGAGAACGGTGACGTACGCAGCGGCCGCTGCCTTTCCGGAGAGCGACTCGACGAGCCGGCGTCCGGTCTCCACCGCGGCCTCGGTGGTCGGCCAGCAGAAGGAGACGACCAGGTCGACGTCGTCGGGCGTGGTCGGGGTCAGGCCCGGGCTGGCTCCGGTGGCCCACGGGTCGGGCTGGGCGTGCACCGCGATCTCGACGACGTCGGGAGCGGCCTCGCGTACGGCGGCGATCACCCGGTGGCGGAGCTCGTCGGCCGCGGCGTGGCGGGAGGCGAGGATGGTGTCGAGGGTCTCGGCGTCCACGGTGGCGTCGGCGGCGTCAGCGCCGGTCGCGGCACGCAGGGCCGCAACGGTGGCGTCGGCGTCGAGCCCGCGGCCGGCCCAGTCCTCGCGGCAGCCGGCGCAGCAGCAGATCGAGAGCAGCTGCTGCGTGGCGGCGTCGTAGGCGCCGTCGGTCTTCTCGTGGTGTCCGCCGTGGCCGAAGCCGAGCTGGCCGCACGCCTCCAGGATGACCGTGGAGGTCGCAGTGTCGCGGACGGCCTCGGCGGCCAGGGTCTCCGCGTAGCGGCGGACGTCCTCGTGGCGGGCGCAGAGCGCGTAGGGGTAGGGCTCGCCCCAGCAGTTGACGACCGCGAGGTCGGGGTTGGCCTCACCGAGGCGGCTGGAATGGGTCAGCACGATCCAGGCGGCGACCTCGAACCCGGCGTCGGTCAGGATGGCGCTCGCCTCGCCGTAGGGGTCCTCCGCGGCGACCCAGGTCGCCGGGGGCGGCACCAGCCGGGCGCCGTCCCACGCCTCGGCGCGCACCGGGCGATAGAGCGCCGCGCTGCGGGCCTCGACGAACCGGTGCTCGGGGTGGAGCGGGGTCGCGGCGCGAGTGGTGTGGTAGGCCGCGGCGAGGGCGACCTTCGAGACTCCGAGACTCCGGGCGCGGTCGGCGAACGAAGGATCGCCGATCACGTCCCAGGGGTAGGCATAGCCGACGACCGGTACCGGCTGTACAGCCTCGGTCTCGCCTGCTTGGATCTGTGTCACCGGTGTCTGCTCCTGGCTCGTGGTTCTGTGACTGGGCCCACCTGTGGCCCTGGTCACAGGAGACTGTCAGGATTAGCGATTCGTGTCCAAGCCACATATCGCATTAGGCGATACTGTGAAGGTATTGCTGACGCGGTCACCAGCGCGCTGTGTTCGGCGTGAAGGCGGGGTCGATCGAACGCATGTAGACGGTGTCCTCCCGGCGGCGTACGCCGCAGCCGAGGTACTGCTCGTGCAGCTCGCCGAGCAGGTCACGGTCGAGCTCGACACCAAGGCCCGGCCCCGTCGGCACTGCGACCGCGCCGTCGTCGAAGTCGAGCACCCCGGGGCGTACGACGTCCTGGGTCTTCCACGGGTAGTGGGTGTCGCAGGCATAGGTCAGGTTGGGGGTCGCGGCGGCCAGCTGGACCATCGCGGCCAGCGAGACGCCGAGATGGGAGTTGCTGTGCATCGACAGGCCCATCCCGAAGGTGTCGGTGATGCCGCCCAGCAGCGCCGAGCGGCGTAGCCCGCCCCATAGATGGTGGTCGGAGAGCACGATCTGGACCGCGTCGGCAGCGATCGCCGGTCTGAGATGCTCGAAGGCGATCACGCACATGTTGGTGGCCAGGGGTACGTCGGTGCGTGCCGCGACCTGTGCCATCGCCTCGATGCCGGGGGTGGGGTCCTCGAGATACTCCACGACGCCCGCCAGCCGCTCGGCGACCCTCACCGAGGTCTCCGGTGTCCAGGCGCCGTTGGGATCCAGGCGCAGCGGCAGGTCCGGGAAGGCATCGCGCAGCGCCTCGATCGCAGCGCACTCGTCCTCGGGCGGGAGCACCCCGCCCTTGAGCTTGAGCGAGCCGAAACCCCAGCCGTCGACCATCCGTCTCGCCTGGGTGACGATCTGCTCGGGGTTGAGCGCTTCGCCCCAGTCATCGTCTGGCATGCCCGGGTGGCCGGCCCACTTGTAGAAGAGGTAGCCGCTGAACGGCACCCGGTCGCGCACGGCGCCGCCGAGCAGATCGCTCACCGGTCTGCCGGCCTCGCGCGCGACCAGGTCGAGGCAGGCGACCTCGAAGGGGGAGTAGACGGTGTCGACCGCGGAGGAGACGTCGAGCATGCCGCCGAAAGAGGCGCCGGCCCCGCCGGTCTCCTTGCCGAGCACGTCGACGACGAGCCGGCGCAGGGCGTTGGTGTCGTAGGGATCGGAGCCGGGGAGCGCCTGGGCGACGGCGTCGAGCCGGGCGAGGTGGGTCTCGTCGGCGTACGTCTCCCCGAGGCCGAGCAGGCCGGTGTCGGTGTGGAGCTCGACGATCGCGCGCAGCGCCCACGGCTGGTGGACGCCGACCACGTTGAGCAGTGGTGGGTCGGCGAACGCGACCGGCGTGACGACGACCTTGGAGATACGGCTGGTGCTTGGCCCACTCATGCGGTGGGCTTGACCGCGAGAACCGGTACGCCGGCGTCGAGCAGGATGCGCTGGGCGTCGCTGCCCAGCAGGGCCTTGCCGACAGGGGAGCGGCGGCGCAGGCCGATCACGATCAGCCGGGCCCCGGTCGATGCGACCAGCGCGTCGAAGGTCTCCACGACGTCCGCGCCGTGCGTGGTGTGGTCGACGCGGGCGGTCACACCGGCCTCGGCGGCGCGGGCGACGAGTTCCGCGGCGGTGGTCTCGTCGACGAGGTCGGCATCCACGGTGGCACCGCGGCGCGGGCTGTTGACGATCACGGCGTCGTCGCCGCGTGCGGCCGCCTCGGCCAGGCCGGCCTCGAGGGCCGCCTCACCTACCGGGGTGGGTACGTAGCCGATCAGGATGGTCATGGTGTGCCTCTCTCAGCGGGTCGGGGTGTCGACGTCGTCGCGTTCGGCCGGAGCCGGGGTGACGGTGGCGGCCTTGCGGCGGGTCAGGAGCGCCTTCGCGGCCGGCCAGAGCGCGACCAGGACGAAGGCCGCCAGGATGGTGCCCGAGATCGGCCGGGTGAAGAAGCCGGTCGGGTCGCCGTCGAAGATCAGCATCGAGCGGCGGAAGCCGTCCTCCACGATCGAGCCGAGGACGAAGGCGAGCACCATCGGGCCGGGCTCGAAGCCGACCTTCTTCATCAGGTAGCCGATCAGACCGAAGACGATCATCACGAAGATGTCGAAGGTGGAGTTGTTGATCGTGTAGACGCCCAGGATGGTGATCAGCGCGGTGATCGGGGCCAGGATCGCCGGGCGCACCCGCAGGATGCGGACGAAGATACCCACCAGCGGGATGCTCAGGATCAGCAGGATCAGGTTGCCGATGTACATCGAGTTGATGACGCCCCAGAACAGGTCGGGGCGCTCCTCGACCAGCTGCGGACCGGGCGAGATGCCGAGGATCAGCAGGGCGCCGAAGAGCATCGCCATCGAGGCGTTGGCCGGGATGCCGAGGGTCAGCAGCGGGATGAACGAGGAGGTCGCGGCGGCGTTGTTGGCCGTCTCGGGGGCCGCGACGCCCTCGATGGCGCCACGGCCGAAGCGCTCGGGGTGCTTGGAGATGCGCTTCTCCGCGGCGTACGCGGCCAGGGAGGACATCACGGCGCCGCCACCGGGCAGCACGCCCAGGACGAAGCCGATCAGCGAGCCGCGGCCGATGGCGCCGGAGGACTGCTTGATGTCCTTGCGGGAGGGCCAGATGTTGGTGACGACGGCGGGGACGTGGGGCTTCCCGTGCCGCTCCTCGAGGTTGTAGAGGATCTCGCCGACACCGAAGAGGCCCATCGCGACGACCACGAAGTCGATGCCCTCGGTCAGCTGCAGGCTGCCGAAGGTGAAGCGCTCGGCGCCGCTGAAGCTGTCCCGGCCGACCGTGGCCAGCAGCAGACCGAGCGCGGCGGCGATCATCGCCTTGAGCTTGTTGCCGTTGCCGATGGTGGCGACCAGCAGGACGCCCAGGAGGGCGAGCGCGGCGTACTCCGGGTCACCGAAGTTGAGCGCCCAGCCGGCGATCAGCGGAGCCACCAGGGTCAGGCCGAGGATCGAGACGGTCGCGCCCACGAAGGAGCCGATCGCGGCGATGCCGAGGGCCGTCCCGGCCTTGCCCTGCTTGGCGAGGGCGAAGCCGTCGAAGACGGTGACGACCGATGAGGCCTCGCCCGGTAGTCGGAGCAGGACCGAGGTGATCGTGCCGCCGTACTGGGCGCCGTAGTAGATGCCGGCCAGCATGATGATCGCGGAGACCGGGTCGATGCTGTAGGTGATCGGCAGCAGAATGGCGATCGTGGCCGCCGGCCCGAGGCCGGGGAGTACGCCGATCAGCATGCCGATGAGCACGCCGATCAGGCAGTAGAGCAGGTTCTGCGGTTCGGTGACGAGCGCGAAGCCGTCGAGAAAGGCGTTGACGTCCATCAGGCCATGTCTCCTGAAGACACGGCGGCCACGAGCGGCGTTTCGGGCCGATCTGGCAAGGCGTCCGCTGCGAAGGCATCCTGGAGGCTGTCGAGCGGCGGCAACGCAGCCAGATCGGATGCGAAACGTCGCGTAGTGGGCGTGGACTCAGGAGACATGGCCTTAGGGCTCCGCTCAGAACAGGTGGGGCAGCGGGATGCGCAGCCCGTAGAGGAACAGGAAGTAGAACGCGGCGACCGTGATACCTGCGGTGATGATCGTGCTGCGCCAGGTCTCGCCGCCGAGGAATCTCAGCCACACGACGCACAGCAGCAGCGACGGGATCTCGAAGCCGATCACGGGCATCAGCATGGCCAGCAAGATGAAGGTGACCAGGCCGACCGCGGGGAGCGCGCTGGAGCGGGTGAACTTCTCGCTGTCGTTCAGCCCACGGCCGACGACGAGCAGCGCCGCCGCCATCAGGGCGATGGCGACGCTGACCACGAACGGCCACATGCCGGGGCCGGGCTGACGCAGCGAGCCCATGCCGTAGCCGTAGGAGAGGACGGCGCCGCCGATACCGACGACGAGAGCGACGAGCGCCCCGACCACCTGGTATGTCGGCCCGCCGGAAGGAGGTCGCTCCTCCTCCAGGTCGTGGGCCACCTCGGCCTGAATCTCATCCAGGATGTCCTGGTCAGAAGCTGGGGTACGTTCGTCGCTCATCGTCATGCCTTCGTCGTGTGTTCTGCCGGGCCGGGTGCTGCTCAGCCCTGACCGAGGTCGAGACCGTACTGCTCGACCAGGTCGGCGAAGCGCTTCTTGTCCTCGTCGAGCTGGGCCACCACCTCGTCGCCGGAGATCTCCATCGGGGTGAGGCTGTTCTGCTTGTTGAAGGCCTGGTACTCCTCGGTCTTGAACGTCGCCTGCATCGCTTCGGCGATGGTGTCCTTGACGTCGTCCGGGGTGCCCTTCGGGACGGTCATGAAGCGGTACTGCGCGACCTCGACGTCGAGGCCCTGCTCCTTGGCGGTCGGGACCTCCGGAAGGTACTCCACCCGCTCCGGACCGAAGACGCTGAGCGGGGTCAGCTTCCCGGACTCGATGTTCTCGATCGCCTCACCGACCTGGATGCAGGCGGTGTCGACCTGGTTGCCGAGCACCGCGGTCAGGGCCGGCGCGCCGCCGTCGAACGGCACGGCCTCGGCGTCGATGTCGGCAGAGGCGTAGGTCAGGCCGCAGGAGAGCTGGGCGCCGGTGCCGACGCCGGTGGTGGCGTAGGTGACCTTCGTCTTCGCGGCCTTGATGTCGTCGAGCGACTTGAAGCCGCTCTTCGGGCCGGTGACCATGACGTAGTCGTCGCGGGAGACGCCCTGGACCACGTCGAAGTCGGCGAGATCGGTGACCTCGTCCTCGCTGACCGCCAGCGGCGTGATGGCGAACAGCGAGGCGTTCTGGATGGCGATGGTCTTGCCGTCGGCCTTGGCCTTCGCCACCTTGTTGGCGGCGAGCGCGCCGTTGGCGCCTTCCTGGTTGATCACCGGGAAGGAGGCGCCGAGCTCGTCGGAGAGGCCTTTGGAGACCGCGCGGCTGATCAGGTCGCTGGACCCACCGGCCGAGGCGCCGACGTACATCTCGACGGTGCCGGCGGGATACTCCTCGCCGTCACCGCTGCCACCGGTCGTGTTCGAGACGCCACAGGCGGAGAGGGCCAGGGCCGCGACGCCGGCAGTCGCGGCGAGAAGGTGGTTGGTCGTACGCATCGTTGCTCCTAGGTCCGAGTGGTCGGGCCGGTTGGCGCAATACGGTGGCCCGAGGTCGTGTGATCACCGACACTAAGAGCCCTGGCGATACCGGTCCAAGCCCGTTTCGGCATAGAGTGTTCCACTTGGTGCATCGTGGTCTACCCTGGCGAAATGATCACCCTCGACCAGGTGCGTTCTTTCGTCGCGGTCGCCGAGGAGCTCCACTTCGGCAGGGCGGCCGAGCGGCTCCGGATGACCCAGCCCCCGTTGTCGCGACAGATCCAGAAGCTGGAGAAGTCGGTCGGCGCGCAGCTGCTCGAGCGGGACAACCGCCGGGTCGCCCTGACCGGCGCCGGCGCGGCCTTTCTCGACGAGGCCTACCGGATGCTCAACCTCGTCGAGAGCGCCGGTGACCTGGCCCGTCGCGTCGACGCGGGTGCCGCCGGTGTGGTCCGGCTCGGCTTCACCGCGGTCTCGGCCATCTCGATCCTGGGCCCCCTGCTGCGCCGCCTCACCGTCGAGGTCCCGGACGTCGAGGTGCGGCTCTCCGAGCGGGTCACGCTCGCCCAGGTGGACGGCATCCGCCACGGTGAGATCGACATCGGCCTGGCCCGCCCGCCCTTCGACACCGAGCTGCTCTCCTCGCGAGTCATCTCCCGGGAGCCCTTGATGGCCGTGCTGCCACAAGGACACCGGCTGGCCGAGCTGGACCGACCGCTCACCCCGCAGGACTTCGAAGGCGAGCCCGTCATCGGCTACCACCCCCAGCAGTCGCGCTACTTCCACGAGCTCTCCGTACGCTTCCTCGCCAACGCCCACCCCCGCATCGAGCAGCGCGTCCACCAGGTCCTCACCGCCATGCTCCTGGTCTCCGCCGATCGTGGCGTCGGCTTCGTCCCGGTCTCGGCCAGCTCGCTGCACGTCGAAGGCGTCGTCTTCCGCCCCATCGAGCACGGCGGCGGCGACACTCGCTTGGACAAGGACCCCGAGCGTCCGGTCGAGCTGCATGCGATCTGGGCGCGGGGGTCTGTCAGTCCGGTCGTACGGCGGGTTCTTGATGCGATCATCGAGATGAATCGGTAGGGCTGGGGCTTTCCGTGAGGGCTTCGGGGCTGGTCGTTCTTGTTGGGTTGGAGCCGCCGACCCGTTATGGATGGTGTTCACGCCGGATCCCGGAGTCAAGGACGGCCTTCGGCCGCCGGCTTCGCCGGCCGCTTCGCGGTCCTTGACACCGTGATCCGGCGAGAAATTTGGCTGGCTATCGGGTCGGCGGCGGGGTATGGCGCAGCGAGATTGGGGTGCGCACGGGCTTGGGGACCGGGGTTGGCCGGTCCTGCCAGGGAGGGTCTGCGGGGGTGCTGCGCTAGACGATGACACCTCGTGAATCGTTCACAAGGTGGCCGCCCCTATGGCTTGGCGAAGACCATGAAGTCGTCGGCTATGACAGAGGGTCGACCTCGTGAAACCCTTCACAAGGCCGGCCGGTGGGCCGGGGAGGCCGCAGCGCGGTCAGACGCGGCGGGTGAACCGGATCCGTCCATCCGGGAGGCGCTCATAGTCGTAGTTGGGGTCGTGGATCCGACGATGATCACTCGAACACAACAGCACCATGTTGGCTAGATCGGTTCGGCCGCCTGCCGACCACGGTTTCAGATGATGGGCTTCGGTCCAGGCCGCTGGTGCGTCGCAGTCTTCTGCTTGGCAGCACTTGTCCCGCAGTCGGAGTGCACGGTGTTGGACCGGATGTGCCAGGCGGATGCTGCGGCCGAAGTCGAGGATCTCCGAGCCTGTCCCCAGCACGACCGGGATCAGGTCGGCGTTGCAAGCCATCCGGCGGGCCTCAGCAGCACTGATCTGCTCCCCGTCGAACCCCAACGCGGCGGTGCCGAGGTCCTTGCGGAGGTCCTTCACGTTCATGGTGATGAACACCGTGGTGGCGTGGCCACCATGACGGGGCAGCTGGTCCACGTCATAGGTCTCAACGATCCGAGCGAAGGCTTGGCCCAGCAGCCGGTCATACGGTGCTTTACGCCCACGGTCCTCCGATGACAGTTTCCGGGGCTGCGCCAACGAGTCCAGGATGGTCCGAAGCCTCATCCCGACCGCGTTCGAGACACGGGCGTGAATGTCTACGGTCCCATCACCGTTGGTACGAGACGTGAAGAACGTACGCCGCTGGGCGCGTTCTTCCTCGCGCTGCAGGGCTTTGGCCTCGGCCGCCTCGAACCGTTCGGGGTCGACCTCGGTCAGGATCCGCTTCCCGATGTTCTTGAGGTCGTCGGCGGTCATCTGGGTGGCGTAGTCGACCAGCAGTTTCTCCGCGAGAATCAGGTCCTCAGCAGTGGCGACCGGGTCGGCCTCGACCGCCTCGAGCGCCTTGACGATCACCCGGGCTTTGTCCTGGGACACCACACCCTCAGCCAGGCCCGCGGCGACGAGCTCGTACCTCGCGAGCCCGGCGGCGAGCTTCACCTCGGCGCGACCGATCTTCTTGTCGACCAACAGCTCGGCCAGCATCCACCCCGAGACATCCTTCGCGCCGGTCTCCTCAGCGATGTCACCGGAGACAGCGAGGACGCCGAGCTTCAGCGCGGCCTGCTTGGCCTGGATGATCTCCAAACGCCTCAACCGGTCCTTCTTCTCCGCAGTGCGCCAGTAGGCGGGGTCCCTGGCGAGCAGGGTGTCGAGGGAGGATTCGAGGGCGGCGAGCTCTGCGTCGATCGGGTCCTGAGGGTTGGTGCCCCAGTGGTTGATCTCGGGTTCGAGACTCATCGCCGCCCCTCCTCTCCCGTGTTCAGAGGCGTGTCATGATGGGTCTGATTCTACTCCACCAGGCGACGCGAATCTACCTATCTTGGCAGGTCAAACCCTGTTTTCGCGGTGAGCGAACGGCCTCGGACCTGTGGATGGTAAGTGGCCCGAAGGGCCAGCGTCCCGCCCCATCAACACCACCATTCCGAAGCAAGAATGCGCTGCGCCACACCCGGGCCGCCGCCCCGATAGCCAGCCAAATCTTTTCTCGACGTGGTCCGGTGTCAAGGACCGCGATAGCGGCCGGCGTAGCCGGCGGCCGAAGGCCGTCCTTGACTCCGGGGCATGTCGAGAAGATCCTCGAAGAAGGGTCGGCGGCCCACGCCAGCCTTCGGGTGGGACGTTCCGGCAGGGGGTCTCGACAGGCTCGACCACCGGGGGCGGGGGGTCTCGACAGGCTCGACCACCGGGGGCGGGGGGTCTCGACAGGCTCGACCACCGGGGGCAGGGGGTCTCGACAGGCTCGACCACCGGGGGCAGGGGGTCTCGACAGGCTCGACCACCGGGGGCAGGCGGTCTCGACAAGCTCGACCACCGAAGCGACTGTGTTGGTCTCGACACGCCTCCGCCTAGCGGCTCCGGCGGCTCGACCAGCGGGGACAGGGAGGTCTCGACCAGCGGGGATGAGGTCTCGACCAGTGGGGATGTGGTCTCGACGAACTCACACCCACCCCCGCGATGCCCCACGCGCATCAAGAGATTCAAATTCGGGCTTGGACAGGCATCGCCGAAGGTTCATAACGTGATGGGCACCACTTCTGCCTCACAACCCCTGAAGGACGTGACTCGTGACCGAGTACAGCCCGACCGACCTGGCCGCCCAGCTCAAGAGCGGGCTTCTCTCGTTCCCGGTCACTCACTTCAACGATGACCTGCAGTTCGACGAAGAGAACTATCGCAAGCACTTGAGCTGGCTGGCCGAGTACCCCGTCGCAGGCCTCTTCGCGGCCGGAGGGACAGGGGAGGGCTTCTCGTTGACCCCGGAGGAGACCGACCGGGTCGTACGCGCGGCCGTTGACGAGGTCGCCGGTGCGGTTCCGGTCTTGGCGCCCGCGACGGGCAGCACCTCCAACGCCATCGCGCAGGCGAAGGCGGCGGAGGCGGCGGGGGCCGACGGTCTGCTGTTGATGCCGCCCTACCTCACCGAGGCGGGTCAGGACGGCCTTGTCGAGCACGCCAGCCGTGTCTGTGAGGCCACCGGTCTCGGCGTGATCGTCTACAGCCGCGCCAACGCGGTCCTGCACGACAAGGCCGTCGCGCAGCTCGCCGACCGCAACCCCACGCTGATCGGCTTCAAGGACGGCGTCGGCAACATCGAGCAGATGACCCGCACCTACGCCCGGGTCGGCGACCGGCTCACCTACATCGGTGGCCTTCCGACGGCAGAGACCTTCGCGCTGCCGCTGCTCCAGCTCGGCGTGAGCACCTACTCCTCGGCGCTGTTCAACTTCGCGCCGAAGTGGGCGATCGAGTTCTACGACGCCGTACGCGCCCAGGACCGCGACGAGGTCTACCGTCGTCTCAACGAGTTCGTGATCCCCTACCTCGACATTCGCGACCGCACGGCAGGCTATGCCGTGTCGATCGTCAAGGGTGGCCTGGCCGCGATCGGCCGACCGGCCGGCCCGGTCCGACCGCCGCTGACCGACCTGCGCGAGGAAGAGGTCGCCGAGCTGCGCGACCTCGTCGCCCGAATCTCCTGACGCCGACCTCCCTAGAACCGACCCGATAGGAAGGGACCATGAGCTACCGCTCGATCATCGCCGGAGCCGACTCCGAGCAGCCCGACGTCACCACCGCCACCACCGCCGCAGCCGAGGCGTTCGCCGGCTACCGCGCGACCACCCCCGAGGCACGCGCGGACTTCCTCGAGGCCGTCGCCGACGAGATCGAGGCGTCCCGCCCCGAGATCGTCGAGGCCGCGGTCGCCGAATCGCACCTCCCCGAGGGCCGGATCAGCGGCGAGGTCGGCCGCACCACCGGCCAGCTCCGGATGTTCGCCGGCGTCGTGCGGCGCGGTGACCACCTCGGCGTACGAATCGATCCGGCGCTCCCCGACCGGACCCCGCTCCCGCGCGCCGACATCCGTCAGCGCCAGATCCCGCTGGGCCCGGTGGCGGTCTTCGGCGCCAGCAACTTCCCGCTCGCCTTCTCGACCGCCGGCGGCGACACCGCCTCGGCGCTCGCCGCAGGCTGCCCGGTGGTCGTGAAGGGCCACCCGGCGCACCCGCTGACCGGCTACCTGGTCGCCCAGGCCGTCACCCGGGCCGTCCAGAAGGCCGGCCTGCCGGCCGGCACCTTCTCCTACCTCCTCTCCACCGACTTCAAGGCCGGCATCGAGCTCGGCCAGGCCCTGGTCGTCGACCCGCGGATCAAGGCCGTCGGCTTCACCGGATCCCGCGGTGGTGGGCTCGCGATCGCCGCGGCCGCGGCGGCCAGGCCTGAGCCGATCCCGGTCTACGCCGAGATGTCCTCGATCAACCCCGTCGTCGTCCTCCCCGGCGCCCTCGACGGTGACGTCGAGGCACTCGCCAAGGCCTACGTCGGCTCGCTCACCCTCGGCGCCGGCCAGTTCTGCACCAACCCCGGCCTGCTCTTCCTCCCGAAGAACGAGGCCGGCGACGCCTTCCTGGCCGCAGCCGGCCGCGCCACGGCCGAGGCCGTCGGCGCCACCATGCTGACCTCCGGCATCGCAAACGCCTACGAGAAGGGCATCGCGACGCTCCGCGCCACCGACGGCGTCACCGTCGTCGGCGAGGGCAAGGCAGGCGCGGAGTGCGCCCCCGCACCCCAGATCGTCGAGGCCGCCCGCCTCGACGGTGTGACCGACGAGATCTTCGGTGCCTCCGGCGTCGTGGTCCGCTACGACTCCGTCGACGAGCTGCTGCCCAGC
Organism: Nocardioides sp. NPDC006273; assembly: GCF_040613495.1. Classification (NCBI taxonomy): domain Bacteria; kingdom Bacillati; phylum Actinomycetota; class Actinomycetes; order Propionibacteriales; family Nocardioidaceae; genus Nocardioides; species Nocardioides sp. NPDC006273. The sequence continues at coordinate 74,564 of NZ_JBEXSD010000012.1, forward strand.
CTGAGCTCCCTCGAGGGCCAGCTGACCGCGACGGTCCACGCCACCGATGCCGACGACGAGGCCGCCGCCCAGGTCGTCTCCGCGCTCGAGCTGAAGGTCGGCCGGATCCTCTTCAACGGCTGGCCCACCGGCGTCGAGGTCGGTCACGCGATGGTCCACGGCGGCCCGTTCCCGGCCACCTCCGACTCCCGCACCACCTCGGTCGGCAGCCTCGCGATCGAGCGCTTCCAGCGTCCGGTCGCCTACCAGGACGTCCCCGCGGCCCTCCTCCCGGAGGCCGTACGCGACGACAACCCGTGGCACCTCGCCCGCCGGATCGACGGCGAGCTGCAGCTGCCATGACCAGCGCTGTGCCCACCATGGGGCCAACGATCGCCAAGATCGAGGTCGTCCCCGTCGCAGGTCATGACTCGATGCTGCTCAACCTCAGCGGCGCGCACGCGCCGACCTTCTGCCGCAACATCGCGATCCTCACCGACTCCGAGGGCCGCGAGGGTGTCGGCGAGGTCCCCGGCGGCGAGCCGATCCGACGCACCATCGAGGAGGCCGCCGAGCTGCTCGTGGGGCAGCCCGTGACCCGCTACCGCAGCCTGCTTCGGCAGGTCGCGGAGCGGTTCGCCGACCGCGACGCCGGCGGCCGCGGAGCCCAGACGTTCGACCTGCGTACGACCGTCCACGCCGTCACCGCACTGGAGTCCGCGCTCCTCGATCTCGCAGGTCAGGCGCAGGGTGTGCCGGTCGCCGAGCTGCTCGGCGACGGCCAGCAGCGAGACAGCGTCCCGATGCTCGGCTACCTCTTCTACGTCGGCGACCCCGACAAGACCGACCTGCCCTACCTGCGGGAGTCTGACGCCGCCGACGACTGGGACCGCATCAGGAGAGAGGTCGCGCTGACCCCCGAGGCGGTCGTACGCCTCGCCGAGGCCGCCCAGGCCCGCTACGGCTTCACCGACTTCAAGCTCAAGGGCGGCGTCCTCCCCGGCGAGGAGGAGGTCGCCGCGGTGACCGCCCTCCACGAGCGCTTCCCCGACGCCCGGATCACCCTCGACCCCAACGGCGGCTGGCTGCTCGCCGACGCGGTCCGGCTGCTGAAGGGCAAGGACGACGTGCTCGCGTACGCCGAGGACCCCTGCGGCGCCGAGGGCGGCTACTCGGGCCGCGAGATCATGGCCGAGTTCAAGCGCGCCACCGGGCTGCGTACGGCGACCAACATGATCGCCACCGACTGGCGTCAGATGGCGCACGCGATCCGTACGAACGCCGTCGACATCCCGCTGGCCGACCCGCACTTCTGGACCATGTCCGGCTCCGTCCGCGTCGCCCAGCTGTGCCATGACTTCGGGCTGACCTGGGGCTCCCACTCCAACAACCACTTCGACGTCTCGCTGGCGATGTTCACCCACGTCGGCGCCGCGGCGCCGGGGGAGATCACCGCGCTGGACACCCACTGGATCTGGCAGGACGGCCAGGGGCTGACCGAGTCGCCCCTGGAGATCCGCGACGGTGCCATCGAGGTCCCGACGGCCCCCGGCCTCGGGATCCGGCTCGACCGCGAGCGGGTCGCGGCCGCGCACGAGCTCTACCTCGAGCACGGCCTCGGCGTGCGCGACGACGGCGTCGCCATGCAGTACCTGGTGCCGGGGTGGACCTTCGACCCCAAGCGCCCCTGCCTGGTCCGATGAACGCGGAGGCTGCGCGAGTGTCGGCCCGGTGAGCGCCGAGCTCGCCTGGCTCCTGCTCGCCGGTATCGGCGCCGGACTGACCGGCTCGGTGGCCGGTCTGGCCTCGCTGGTCAGCTACCCCTCCCTGCTGGCCGCGGGCTTGCCGCCGGTCGTCGCCAACGTCACCAACACCGTGGCGATGTTCGGCGTCACCGGCGGCACCATCGCGGGCTCACGACGCGAGCTCCGCGGCCAGGGCAGAAGGATCGCCTGGCTGGGTCTGGCTTCGTTCCTGCGGTCGGCGCGGCTCTGCTGCTCACCACGCCGGCAGAGGCCTTCGAGGCGATCGTGCCCTGGCTCGTCGGCGGCGGTGCAATCCTTCTGCTGCTCCGTGACCGGATCAGGGGATGGGCTGCTGCTGCAAGGGCGTCTCGACAAGCTCGACCACCGATCGACGCCCTACCGCCGGACGGTGCAGGCAGGCGTACGTTGGCGCGCGGCTTCGGCTGGGGCGTCATCGTCTTCGTGCTCGGCATCTACGGCGGCTACTTCGGCGCGGGTGTCGGCATCATCGCGCTGGCCGTGCTCGTGCTCGAGCGAACCGAGGCGCTCGCGATCACCAACGCCGTCAAGAACGTCGCGACCGGCGTCGCCAACGGCACCGCGGCGATCGCGTACGTCTTCTTCGCTTCCGTCGACTGGCCTGCAGCGATCGCCCTCGGGCTGGGGGCGGTGATCGGCGGCTTCCTGGGGCCCGGGATCGTCCGCGTCGCGCCCGAGCGCCCCCTGCGCTGGCTGGTCGGCCTCGCCGGGCTCGGTCTCGCGCTGCACCTGGCGACCAGCTAGCGCGCGGGTGGCAGAGATCAGCCGCTGGTCGAGCCGATCTTGCGCAGCACCACGTTGCTGTGCCCGTCGGGGCCGTCCTTGACCACGCGCAGGAAGTAGGGCTGGTCCGGGTTGTTATTGGGGTCGAAGGACCAGTTCCCGCGTGGGCTGGCGATGGTGCCGACCGACCCGAGGGAATCGGCGATCTCGTTACGGTCGAGATCGTCGGAGAGCGCGAGAGCCTTGTCGAGTGCAGCCGCCGCGTCATAGGCCTGCACCGCGTAGACCGTCGGAGTGGCGTCGTACGCCTCGCGGTAGTCCAGCACGAAGGCGGCGTTGGCCAGCGAGTCGACCGCGGCGCTGTAGTGCAGCGCGGTCCGCACCCCGGTGGCGGCGCCGGCCAACGTGGTCAGGACGTCGCCCTCGGTGAGGAAGCCGGGACCGTAGAGCGGGATCCTCCGAGACACGCGGGACTCGCGGTAGGCCCGCACGAACGCCTCAGCCTGCTTCCCGGCATAGGCGGCGTAGATGGCGTCCGCCCCCGACTTCGCGGCCTCGTTGAGAAGGCCGGACCACTCCCGGGACGCGCCGGACGACGTGTATCCCTGGCCCGAGATGGTCCCGCCCGACGCCTCGACGGCGATCATGAAGCTGTCGGCGAGCTCGTGCCCGGTCGCGTCGTCGGAGGCGATGACGTACGCCGAGCCCCGGTCGGTGTCCACGGCGACCGCCTTCCCGAGCGAGCCGCCGAGTCCTGCGTTGGTCGAGGACGTCCGCCACAGATAGTCGGAGCCGTCGGCGAACCGGTCGGCTCCGGCGCCGGTCACGATCAGCGGCGTCTCGTTGGCGGTCGCGACGGACTTGGCCGCGAGCGCCGTCTCCGAGCCGACCAGCCCGACGACCGCATGGACCTCGTCCTCCTCGATCAGCCTGGCGACCGCGGCGACCCCGGTCTGCACGTGGTCGCCCTCGTCGGCCTCGACGACGTCGACCAGCCTGCCGCCGAGCTGCCCGTCGTGCTGGTCGAGGTAGAGGTCGAAGCCGCGGGTCATGTCGGTGCCGATCGACTCGTGCGCCCCGGACGCCGGAACCACCAGGCCGATCGAGACCTTCGACTCCGAGCTCGAGGCGCACCCGGCGAGGCCGAAGGTGAGCGACGAGACGGTCGCGAGAACGAACAGCTGCCGGTTGGCCGATCCGGTCACGGGAGACTCCATCTGTGGGAGGACGTGGAGCAGATTTCGAGTAGCCGAACACTGCCACACACCACGGCCTGACAGCGAGCAATTCGTCGCGATGTCCGCAAGTGGGTAGTCTCGCCCTGCCAGTCGTACTCCATGCCTGATGGGGTCAGGGAACCCGGTGCAAGTCCGGGACTGACGCGCAGCGGTGAGGATGACGGGCGGGGCACGCTCTTCTTCGGGGGAGGGCAGCCACTGGAGCCTGGCTCCGGGAAGGCGCTCCGCTCCGATCGATTCCGAGTCCGAAGACCTGCTGGCTCTGGTGGCGCCCGCCGCCAGGTCACCACGTGCCCCGCGCAAGGGCACATGACGCAGAGCAGGTGTCCCGATGACGCGAGTCCGAACCGACCGGTGCCCGGGAGTCGGCCGTCCGTGGCCGGCTGAGGACGGCCTGCTGGTCCGGCTGCGTCTGATCGGCGGGTCCGTCTCGTCGTCGGCGTTGCTCTCGCTGATCGCTGTCGCCGAGACCTACGGCGACGGCAACATCTACCTCACCGGCCGCGCGAACCTGCAGGTCCGGGGCCTGCCTGCGGTCGACGGAGCGCTCCCGGGCGAGGTGCTCACCGCGCTGAAGGCGACCGGTCTGGTGCCGGCGCAGACCCACGAGCTCGTACGCAACGTGATGGTCTCCCCGCAGACCGGAGTCGCCGGGGGTCGGGCCGACCTGCGCGGCGTCGCCGCGTCGCTGGACCGGCTGCTGTGCGGCTCCTCCCGCCTGACGGCGCTCCCGGGCCGGTTCCTCTTCGTGCTCGACGACGGTCGCGGCGACCTGGTCTCGCGCGAGTGCGACCTCGGCCTGGTCGCGCTGTCCGCCACCGAGGTTCAGCTCCGGGTCGGCGAGACGTGGGGGCCCGTCGTACCGCTCGTCGAGGCCGCGTCCCGGCTCGCCGCGCTCGCCTCGCGCTTCCTGGACGTACGTGGTGAGGGACCGTCCGCGGCCTGGCACGTCTCCGAGCTCGACTCGCCGCTGACCGATCCGGTCGCGGCTGACGCTCGGGTGCCCGTCGCGGCCGAGGAGCTCGACTTCGGCCAGGTGCCCGGTGGTGAGCACGTGGCCGCCACCGACGGGGTCCTCGACCGGACCGCGATCGAGGGGCTCGCGAAGCGGGCTCCGGCCGTCGTGGTGACGCCGTGGCACGGCGTGTTCGTACCCTCGCCGCAGCTGCGCCCCACCCGGCGCTACGACTACATCGACCAGGGCCCGGCGATCTACGTCGACTCCTTCGCGACCATCCGGCGAGAGGCCGACCTCTCCGCGGTGCCGGCCGACGCCGAGCGCCTCGCGGTGCGGATGATCCACGGCAGCGGGCAGGTCGATCTCGCCTCCGACCTGGTCATCCACCCCGATCTGGTGAAGGCCGCGCGGGGTGCGCTGGAGGCTGGCGCCCCGATCCTGTGCGACGCGACCATGGTCGCGACCGGGGTCACCCGCAGCCGGCTGCCCCGCGACAACGAGGTGCTCTGCATGCTCGGCGACGACCGGGTCCCGGGGCTCGCCCGGGAGTGGGGGACGACCCGCACCGCAGCCGCGCTGTCGATGTGGGAGCCCTACCTGGAGGGTGCCGTCGTCGCCATCGGCAACGCCCCGACGGCGCTCTTCCACCTGCTCGAGATGATCCTCGACGGCGGTCCGCGGCCGGCCGCCGTCGTCGGCTGCCCGGTCGGCTTCATCGGCGCCGCCGAGTCCAAGGAGGCGCTGGCCGCCTTCGCTGACGAGCACGGGATCGACATCCCGTTCGTCACCGTCCGCGGCCGCCGCGGCGGCTCCGCGATGACCTCGTCCGCCCTCAACGCACTCGCCCAGGAGCAGGAATGACTGGCTCGACAGGAACTCCGGCGGGCGTACGCGGGAAGTTCAGCGTCGTCGGCATCGGCCCGGGCGACCCCGAGCTGATCACCCTCAAGGCCGCCCGGCTGATCGGCGCGGCGCCGGTGGTCGCCTACCACGCCGGCGTGCGCAAGCAGTCCCACGCCCGCCGGATCGCGTCCTCGCTGATCCCCGCCGACGCGATCGAGGAGGAGCTGCGCTACCCGGTCACGACCGGGACCACCTCGCACCCGGGCGGCTACGTCGGAGCGATGGCCGAGTTCTACGAGTCCTGCGCGGTCCGGCTCTCGGCTCATCTCGACGCCGGCCGCGACGTGGTCCTGCTCGCCGAGGGCGACCCGCTCTTCTACGGCTCCTCGATGTATCTCCACGACCGGTTCAAGGAGATCTACGAGACCTCGGTCGTGCCCGGGGTGCCCGCCTTCGCGGCCGCCACCGCCGCCGTGTCGACGCCGCTGGTGCGCCAGACCGACGTCCTCACCGTCCTGCCCGGCACCCTGCCCGAGCCCGAGCTCGCCCGGCGCCTCGCCGACACCGAGGCCGCCATCATCATGAAGCTCGGCCGCACCTTCCCCGCGGTCCGCTCCGCGCTCGCGGCTGCCGGGCGGCTGGACGGCGCCTGGTACGTCGAGCGTGCCTCGCAGCCCGAGGAGCGCTGGCTACCGGTCGCCGACGTCGACCCGTCCTCGGTTCCCTACTTCTCCCTCATCGTCGTCCCCGGCGACACCGCCCCGACCTCCGCCCGTCGAGCCGCTACCCCCGTCGGTCGAGCCGCGAGCGCTAGCGAGCGTGTCGAGACCAACACAGTCCCCTCTGCGCTCGAATCGACCCTGTTGGTCTCGACACGCCTTCGCCTAGGGGCTCCGGCGGCTCGACCAGCCGGTGCCGGGGCGGCGGCCGAGTCTGCCGAGTCTGTCGAGGCGACGCGCGGGGGCGTCTCGACAGACCCGGTCTCCGGGGAGGTGCTCGTCGTCGGGCTCGGTCCGGGACCGGATGGGTGGCTGACCCCCGAGGTCTCAGCCGCGCTGGCCGAGGTCGGCCACGTCGTCGGCTACGCGCCCTACGTCAACCGGGTGCCCCAGCGCGAGGGCCTGCAGCGGCATGCCTCGGGCAACACGGTCGAGGTCGACCGGGCCCGGCACGCGCTGGACCTGGCGAAGGCGGGGGAGAGGGTGGCCGTCGTCTCCGGCGGCGACGCCGGGGTCTTCGGGATGGCGTCGGCCGTCTTCGAGGCCGCCGAGGATGCGGCCTATGCCGACGTACGCATCCGGGTGCTACCCGGCGTCAGCGCCGTCCAGGCAGTGGCCGCGCGCGCAGGAGCTCCGGTCGGGGCCGACTTCGCGGTGATGTCGCTCTCCGACCGGCTCAAGCCGTGGCCGGTCGTCGAGGAGCGGCTGCGCGCCGTGGCCGCCGCCGACCTCGTACTGGCCATCTACAACCCGGCCTCGCGCTCGCGCACCGAGCAGATCGGCACCGCCCGCGACGTACTCCTGGAGCACCGCAAGCCCGACACCGTCGTGGTCGTCGGCCGCGACGTCGGGCGGGCCGAGGAGTCGCTGACCGTGACCACCCTCGGCGAGCTCGACCCGGCCTCGATCGACATGAAGTGCCTGGTCATCGTGGGCGCGAGCTCGACGCGGGCGACCGCGGCCGGGCAGGTCTGGACGCCGAGGTACGTACGGTGAGGGGCTGCACCTTCGTCAAGGTATGCAGCCCAAGGGACACATCCCTTGCGGAGCTCCGCGAGGGAAGCGGTCGCTTCTCTGCATACCGTGATGGAGGAACCGACTCATGACCGTCCACTTCGTCGGCGCCGGCCCCGGCGCGGCCGACCTGCTCACCGTCCGCGCGACGAGGATGCTCGCGGCCGCTGACGTGGTGCTCTATCCGGGCACCTATCTGGACACCGAGGTGCTGGCGCACTGCAGCCCCGAGGCCGAGCTGGTCGACACCCAGAAGCTGGACCTGGACCAGATCGTCGGCGCGATCGTCGCCGCCCACCGCGGTGGCGATCGGGTCGTACGCCTCGTCTCCGGCGACCCGTCGGTCTACTCGGCCGTCGCCGAGCAGACCCGGCGGCTCGATGCCGCCGAAGTGCCGTGGGACGTGACTCCCGGAGTTCCGGCCTACGCGGCGGCCGCCGCACTGGTGGGTCGGGAGCTGACCGTCCCGCTGGTGGCGCAGTCGGTGGTGCTCACCCGCACCCAGGCTCGGTCGACGGCCATGCCGGAGGGGGAGTCGCTGGCCGCGTACGCCGCGACCGGCGCCACCCTCGTGCTCCACCTCGCGATCCGGCGCACCCGCGAGCTGATGGCCGACCTGCTGCCCTACTACGGACCACAGTGCCCGGTCGTGGTCGTCTACCGCGCCAGCCAGCCCGACGAGCTGGTGCTGCGCGGGACGGTGGCGACGATCGCCGAGGCGGTCGAGGACGCGGGCCTGCGGCAGGCGGCCGTCATCCTCGCCGGACCCGCGCTGGCCCGCGACGGGGGCGAGTCGTTCCTCTACGACGCGGCCCGCCCGCGAAACCTGGAGGAGCGTGCCTGATGGACCTGTACGACGCGATCAACCGCCGCCGCGACACCCGAGCCGAGTTCACCGGCGACCCGGTCGACCCCGACGTGCTCGAGCGAGTGCTGTCGGCGGCCCATGCGGCTCCGAGCGTCGGGATGACCCAGCCGTGGGACTTCGTGCTGGTGCGCTCGCCCGAGACGCTGCGTACGTTTCGTGAGCACGTCGCCACCGAACGCGAGGTCTTCGCTGACTCGCTGGCGGGGGAGCGGGCCGAGACGTTCTCGAAGATCAAGATCGAGGGGATCTGCGAGTCCGGCCTCGGGGTGGTCGTCGGCTACGACCCGACCCGCGGCGGGACCCACGTCCTCGGCCGCCACGCGATCGCCGACGCCGGCCTCTACTCGACCGTCCTCGCCATCCAGAACCTCTGGCTCGCCGCCACCGCCGAGGGCCTCGGCGTCGGCTGGGTCAGCTTCTACCGCGAGGAGTTCCTGCGCGACCTCGTCGGCCTGCCCGACCACGTACGTCCCGTCGCCTGGCTCTGCGTCGGCCCCGTCGCCGACCTCCCCGACGTCCCCGACTTGGAGCGCTTCGGCTGGCGCCACCGCTCTGCGCTCTCGACGGTGGTGCACGAGGAGAGGTTCGGGTAGTCCGTCAGGATCAGGTCGTGAAGAAGTACGTCCTCTTCGACCATGACGGTGTTCTGGTGGACACCGAGCTCTGGTACTTCAAGGCCGGCGAACGAGCATTGGCGGAGATCGGTGTGGCGCTGGATCAGGAGCGATATCTCCGCGACATGAGCCAGGGGCTGGGCGCCTGGGCCCAGGCTCGGGCGGCCGGTGTCGACGAGCCGGTCATCGACAGGCAGCGTGAGGTGCGGGACGCCTACTACCAGGAGTATCTGCGGACCGAGGCGATCCAGATCGACGGAGTCGTCGACGCGCTCGCCGAGCTGTCGCAGTACGTCCGGATGGCCATCGTGACCACGGCGAAGCGGGCCGACTTCGACCTCATCCACCAAGGGCGGCAGATCACCGGGTTCATGGACTTCGTGCTGGTCCGTGAGGACTACGACCGCCCCAAGCCGCACCCGGAGCCGTACCTGGCCGGCCTGACGCGATTCGGTGCGAGCCGTGACGAGACGCTCGTCGTCGAGGACTCGTCCCGAGGTCTCGCGTCGGCAGTTGCCGCGGGCATCGACTGTGCGGTCGTACGCAACGGCTTCACCGCGACCCAGGACCTCTCGGGGGCGACCCATCGGATCGACACCTTGGCCGAGCTCGCGAGCATCCGTGCTCGCGTGAAGCACGGCGACGTGCGATTCGAGGGCGTTGTTGACCAGGCCGGCTGCTACCGCCGAGGAGTTCCTGCGATTCCCCGTCGGCCCGCTCGAGTACGAACGTGCGTTGCCCAGTCCTGCTCGATCAGATCTCCGGCCTGCCCAATGTCTCCGACCTGGAACGCTTCGGCTGGCGCCACCGCTCCGCGCTCTCTTCGGTGATCCATGAGGAGAGGTACGCAGCGGGGGGAACGCTGGACGGTCACTGACCCTCGCCGTCCGGCAGCGGCGGCCTTTCGGGCACCTCTGGTGCGGGGAGTGGGCACGAGTCTGGCTGAGTCAGCGAGCACATCGCGATGTCTTCCAGCGGAATTCGGTTGAAGCCGAAGATCTGACCTTGGGTCGCACGCACTGGATTGTTCGGGCCCGAAGCCATGGCGCTGACCAGGGGGCTGAGGTCATCGCCGCTCGTGCCACAGTTGGCGAAAGGTGGAATATCGATTCCCGAGGACGGGGGAATGGTGCGACCGTTGTCAGTGCGGTAGTAGGGACTGTTCAACGGTCCCCGTGACCCCGGGTGCAGTCCGTCAAAGGCGCCTAACGGGCCTCCCCTGGCGGCGCTGTAGTTCCCGCTGACCGAGTCTCCCCAGAGACTGAGCTGGGCCGGGTCTTTCGTCCGGCACCGCGCGCCGAGATCGACCGGCACGCCGTCGACCTCAAGGTCGCTGAGCTGAAGGATGACCTTTCCGTCCACCAGTGCGGACGCTCCTGGAATGTCGCTCGGCCGCGGCGCGCATCCCGTCGACCTGAACGGCCTGGACCAAGTGTGGGCAATCAACGGCTGGAACTTTCCGCGGACCCGCGGGACGGAGATCGTCAGCGTCGCAGTGGCCGGGATGGTACCGAAGGCGATCAGATTGATCCTGTCCTCGGAGAGGACTCCTACCTCGGCGCCACCGCCGTCGATCGGCTTCAACGGATACATCTGGTGGCGGAAATAGGCCGCCGTCCATTGCGTGCTCGGATCCTCTGTCGCGCACGACGGTTGGTAAAAAGGGTCGGGAAGGCAGGCAACGTTAGTAGTGCTGGTGCAACGTGGTGCGTTGTATCTCGTCGGATTCTCGATCGGATCGTTGAACTCCCCGTAGTACATGGCGGCCCAGATCGGCTGAGCCGTGATGGACATCTTCGAGCGCCGAGCGACTGCGTGCTGCGAAGCGGTGACGGTGCCTTCGGTGATGCTGATCGACCGGGGAATGGGAAGGTCGTTGAAGCCCGGCAGGCCCTCGGCCGGGTCGTCCGCGATCAATGCCTGTAGTTCCGGTGTCGGAGCCGCGACGCTGCTCTGCGAGGCGCTCTGCGGATCGGCTTCGGGATCGCCCGTGGCCGGGCCGGTGGGGAGTGCCAGAAACGCGGAGGCCAGGAGGAGCACGCCGACAGCAGCTCGACCGGTACGTGCTCCGGCACGGAGGCGAGGGATGCGCATGAAGAGTTCCTCAGGTGGTCGGGTCCGGCGAGGACCGTACGGGTGTCCGCCATCAGTTAAGACGGCGAATGTGGCGAGCGCCACAGAACCGTGGAGCGAAGGGGCTGGAGACTCGGAAACTTGTCACGCGCGTGACAAGTTTTCTCGACTCATCAGCGAGCCATTGTCAGACGATCAGGGGTTGGTGATCGTCAGACCGCTGATCAGCCAGGAGCCGCTCACGCTGATGCTCTGACCCTGAGCGAAGCCGAGGAGCGAGCAGACGAAGCCGGCTGGATCGTCAGCAATTGTCAGGGTGGACCCCGTAGGCGTGAACACCCCAGTGACGTCGTCGAAGTTACCGCTCACGTCCCCCGCGATGTTGAACGAGCAGTCAGCAGCCTGGAGGAATAGCCTCACGTCGGTGAGGGTCGCGGGCGAGACCGAGCCAACCTCGGGCCCGGTGATCGCAAATACCCAGACGCCGATTGGGTCGAAGGTGGTTTCGCCGAAGATCGGGTTGGTGCAATCGTCATAGACGAGCTGGTCCCAAGCCGTGGCAGTTGCCCCAAAGGGCCTGCTCACGCCCGCGTCGCGGATGGTGCCGAACATGTCGACCTGCGCACAGGTAAACCTCTGGCCGGCCTCGATGATGGTGAAGTCAATGTCGGCACCGGTGAACGAAATGGCAGGCCCTCCGTGCGGCGTGTACGTGTCGACGACTGCCCGGGCGGGTGTGGCCGTTGCCACGATGGTCGTGATCGTGAGCGCTGTGGCTGCAAGGCCGGTGAGCACTCGGCTGATGAGGTTCTTCATATGTTTCTCCTGGGTGAAGGGTGCTCCCGAGTTGGGTAGTAGAAAGGGGTCTGTGTCGCTGGCCAAGGCCAGCGACACAGACCCCTTGATGGATCGATCAGTGCTGGTTGATCACGGGTTGGTGATCGTCAGACCGGCGGCCGTCCAGGTCCCGTCCACGGAGATGCTCTGACCCTGAGCGAGGCCGAGGATCGAGCAGATGAAGCCGGACGGGTTGTCGGAGATGACCAGGCTCGAACCGGTGGGCGTGAACACCCCGGTGGAGTCGTTGAAGCTACCGGTCACCGCGCCCGCGACGTTGAAGTCGCAGTCGGCGGCGGAGACGAACGCGGTCACGTTCCGGAGCTCGGCAGGCGAGACCGAGCCGACCTCGGCTCCGGTGATCGCGACGTCCCAGGCGCCGGTCGGCTGGACCGTGGTGTCCCCGGCGATCGGGTTGGTGCAGCCGCTGGACGAGAGGTCATCGAGCGTTCCGGCAGATGCCCCGAAGGCCCGGCTCGTACCGGAGTTGGAGATGCCACCCTCCAGGTCGAACACGTCGCAGGTCAGCGTCTGACCGGCCTCGTCCGCGGTGAAGGCGACGTTGTTGCCGACGAATACGACCGGGTCCGGGCCGGTGGGGGTGTAGTCGGCGGCAGCGGCCTGGGCCGGCGCGGACATGGCGGCGACGGTCCCGACAGCGAGCGCTCCGGCAGCGAGACCGGTGAATACGCGGCTGGTGATCTTCTTCATGATGTTTCTCCTTGTGTGGTGTTGTGTTGAACCCGAGGGGCTCACGCGGTGCCCGCGCGGGGGTTGGCGATCTGCAGCTCGAGGGTGTTGTCGGCGCCCGGCACCAAGGCGTTGATCGGGATGGAGCCGAACCAGGGGAAGAAGCCGGGGATGTCGAAGAAGTTCAGCGCGGCACACCCGGTGAAGCTCCCGATCGTGTAGGTGGAGGTGACCCGGCCGCCGCCGTTGACGGTGAAGAACTCACCCTCGGGAGTGCTGGCGGTGATGTTGACCGGCTCGGCGGTGTGGCAGCGGCTGCCGACTGCCAGAGGCCACCAGATCCCGAACACCTTGGCTTTGACGTCGCTCAGCTGGATGTCGTAGGCGACAGTCGAGGTGAGGGTCGACTTGCCGAGCTGGTCGGTGGGCACGATGGCGCCGGTCAGCGGCCCGACCTGGGTCATGGTGACCTTCGCCTGAGCCGGGATCCCGAAGATGTCGAAGCTCATCGTCTGTGTCGGGATGGCGAGGGATCCACCGACGATGTGGCCGTTGGTGAGGTCGAGGGTCGACTCGAGCACCGAGGGCCCGATGGCCATCGATGAGTCGACCTGCGCACCGATGTGCGTCGTACCGACGGCGTCGTAGTCGATCTCGAGCGTCGGGTTCTCGGCAGCTTGGGCGGCGGGTGCCCCGACGAGCAGCGCGGTGGCCACGAGGGCGGCGAAGGCCGTGACGGCCCAGGTGCGGCGACGGGGTGGAGGCTTGGTTCTCACGTGTTCCCCTTACGGTGTGGGAGGGGTGATCGAGCCGGGTGGGAGATCGACCACAACTGCGATGACGGCACCATTGAGGGGGTCGCGGACGGTGGCTGGCTACCGTGGCGACATCGAAAGTCACCGGATCCGGCCAAAATTGTCAGGTTGGTGACAATTTCGCCTCAGCGGTGAAAATTTGTGAGGCCCATCACAAGTTTTGGAGGTTCTGGCGCCGCGCACCTCCGCGGCTCTGGACGTGGAGGTCTCCCGCCACTTCACTGCATCCGGGACACGTCCTTCGCGCGGCTCCCCAGGTCGCAGAGAGCGAGGGACGGAAGTGGAGGAGAGCTGCGTGACTTCGACGACACGACCGGACACGGACATGTTCACGGGCCTGATCCCGAGAAGGCCCCACCCGACGCTGCGAATCGCCCTGTCGCCGCCACCCAACCTGATCGCGCGCCAGATCGTGGTGGCCTACCGGCCCCGCGCCTGCCACCTGTCTCGCCGTATCGCCAGACGCATCTGCGGTGAGGTGGCCGCGTTCAGCGACCCGCGACTGCACGACGTCATCGAGAAGGCGCTGGACGAGGCGGTCGCGCTCTTCGTCGACGCGATGGCCGGTGCGCCCGTGCGCGGTGCGACCGTCGCCCACATCTACCGACAGCTGGGCAGTCTCGAGGGCAGGGCCGGCCACAACCTCGATGCGATGCGGGCCGCACACCACATCGCGACGCAGGAGTTCTGGCGGGAGATGACGAAGATCGCCGGTGAGCTGGAGCTGCCGATGGCGTCGGTGAGCCACCTCGCCGAGGCGCTCATGGACTACCAGCGCCAGCTGCTGGAGCACGCGACCCGCGGCTTCGCCGAGCCTTCGCCGCCGATCGACCCCCGGCTGCCGCTCTTCGCGGCGCTCGTCGGCGACGTACGGACCGGCGACCTGTGTGCCCTGGCCGGACGCGCCGGCTGGAAGATCACCGACCGGGTGGCCGTGGCGGTGGTTCCGGGCGGACCGGTCCCGGCAGAGCTCAGCGCGCCCGCGCCGCGTCTGCTCATGGGGCCGAGCGAGGGGGCCATGGTCGTGATCGGGGCCTCAGGCGTGGTGCACGAGAGGGCCAGGGCGGTCGTCGCCGCGACGAGCCGCCCGGTGGCCGTCACCTGGGAGGTGCGGCTCGACGAGACCCGCCACGCCGTACGTTGGGGCCTGCGGGCCGTGGATCTGGTCGCCGAGCAGGTCCTCCGTCCTTCCGCGGACGGCATCGTCTGGTGCGCCGAGCACCAGTCGGAGCTGTGCCTGCACGCCGACCCGACGCTGCGCCGCTTCGCCGACGAGCAGCTGCTCGCGCCCCTCTTGGGGGAGACCCCGAAACGCCGCCTGGCGCTCGCCGAGACCATGCTGGTCTGGCTGCGGGCCCGGCCCAGCGCGCCCGTCGTCGCCGAGCAGCTGAGGGTCCACGAGCAGACCGTGCGCCACCGGCTCAAGCGCATCAAGGAGCTCTTCGGTGACCGCCTCAGCGACCCGGCAGAGACCGTCGGACTCCTGACCGCCCTGGAGTCGACGACTCCGCGCTGGCGGCGCGATCTCACCCGACGGTGAGGGTCCATTGGGTGACCGACCGGGCCGGGGTCCAGCCGGTGAAGGCGCCGATCGGGGCAGAGGTCTCGACGGAGATCCGGGTGAGCTCGCCGCCGTGCTCCTGGTAGGCAGCGGCCAGGAGCTGCTCGGTCTCGAGGGTGACGCCGTGGACGACGATCCGGCCGCCGGGGCGCAGCGCCGCGAGGCAGGTGTCGAGCACGCCGGGACGGGTCGCCCCGCCGCCGATGAAGATCGCGTCCGGGGCGGGGAGGCCGGCCAGGGCGTCGGGGGCGCGGCCCTCGATGACGCTCAGGTTGGGAACGCCGAGGCGGGCTGCGTTGCGAGCGATCCGGGCCGCCCGCTCGGAGCTGGCCTCGATCGCGGTCGTCGTGCACGTCGGGTGCGCCCGCATCCACTCGATCCCGACCGACCCGGCTCCGGCGCCCACGTCCCAGAGGTGCTGTCCTGGGGTCGGGGCGAGACGGGACAGGGCCGAGGCCCGGAGGTCGCGCTTGGTCAGCTGGCCGTCGTGCTCGAAGGAGTCGTCGGGGAGGCCTGGGGTCCAGGACGCGGGGAACGACTGTGTTGGTCTCGACACGCTCGCTTCCGTGTCGAAACCAACACGGTCGGCGGCGCACTCGATCGCCACCATGTTGAGGCGCGGCGACTCACCGACCCAGGTCGACGCGGTCGCCGTCTGAGCAGTCTCCGTCTCCGCTCCCAGGTCACCCAGGACGGTCATGGTCGAGGCGCCGAAACCGACCGTGACCAGGAGGTCAGCGACCGACACGGGAGTGGATCCGTCCGAGGAGAGCGCCAGGATGCGGCGGCCGGGGGCGAGCTCGCGGGCGATCAGTGCGACGTCGCGGCCGACGAGGCTGACGGCCACGCACGACTCGGCCGACCAGCCCATCCGGGCGCGAGCGAGGGCGACGGAGGAGACGGCCGGCTCGATGCGCACGTTCTCCGGGCCGAGCAGGTCGATCAGGGTCGTGCCGATACCGGAGACGAGCGGGTCGCCCGAGGCCAGAGCGACGGCGTCGCCGACGGATTCGAGCAGTGCAGGGAGCCCGTCGCGGAGCGGTGAGGGCCAGGGCTCGCGCCGCTGGCCGGGGACGTCCGGGGCCAGGTCGAGGTGGCGTTTGCCGCCGAGGAGGACCGAGGCGCCTCGGATCAGCTGCTGGTGACGTACGGGGACCTCGTCCCAACCTCCGGCACCGATGCCCACCACGACGATCATGGGGCCAGACGCTACAGTGACCGCACAGTCACGAGGTGCCCCGACTGGGGAGAATCTGGGAAGCCGGTGAGAATCCGGCACAGGCCCGCTGCGGTGAGTCGAGCTCCATTCGTGGAGACTCGGTGAGTCCGAAGACCGGCCCCGTGACCATCCAATCAACGCGATAGGGAGCGGGAGCCTCTCATGCCGGTGCACTATCCATTTTCTGCCGTCCTCGGCTGCGAGGCCGACTCAGCCACAGGACTCGACGACATGGGCCTCGCGCTCGTGCTCACCACGATCTCCCCGGAGATCGGCGGCGTCCTGGTCCGTGGCGAGAAGGGGACCGCGAAGTCGACGGCCGTACGCGGTCTGGCGGCCGTGCTGCCCTCGATCTCGGTCTATGCGGGGGATCGGTTCTCGATCGACCCGTCCGACCCCTCCGCCGAGTCGCCGGACGGTCCGTTCGGGTCCGCCGCCGTCGTGGAGAGCCGGCCGGTGCGGCTGATCGAACTCCCGGTGGGAGCCACCGAGGACCGGGTCGTCGGCTCGCTCCACCTGGAGAGCGCGCTCTCGCGAGGTGCGGTCGAGTTCGAGCCGGGGCTGCTCGCCCGCGCACACCGTGGCCTGCTCTACGTAGACGAGGTCAACCTGCTCCACGACCACCTGGTCGACCTGCTGCTGGACGCGGCGGCGATGGGGCGCGTCTCCGTCGAGCGCGACGGCGTCTCGGTCTCGCACGCCGCGCGCTTCGTCCTGATCGGCACCATGAACCCCGAGGAGGGCGAGCTGCGCCCGCAGCTGCTGGACCGCTTCGGGCTCACCGTCGAGGTCGCCGCGCCGCGGGATCCCGCGCTTCGCGTCGAGGTCGTCCGCCGCCGGATGGCCTTCGACCTCGACGCCGCTGCGTTCGCCGAACGTTTCGGCGGAGCCGATCGTGCGCTGACCTCCCGGATCGCCGCCGCTCGTGAGCTGGTCGGGAAGGTCCGGCTCACCGAGCCGGGGCTGCTCAAGATCGCCGAGGTCTGCGCGGCGTTCGAGGTCGACGGGCTGCGTGCCGACATCGTCACCGCCCGCACCGCGGTCGCGCACGCTGCTTGGGCCGGCCGGTCGGAGGTCACCCGGGCCGACATTCGCCGGGCCGCGCTGCTCGCGCTGCCGCACCGGCGGCGGCGCAACCCGTTCGATGCTCCGGGGATCGACGAGGACCTGCTCGACCGGATTCTCGGGGACGAGGAGCTGCCACCTGAGCCGCCGGAGGGTGGGCCTTCGGATGACTCGGGAGACTCGGGTGCCGAAGACGACTCTGTTGGTCTCGACACGTCTCCGCCTAGCGGCTCCGACGGCTCGACCGACGAGGGTGGTGCCGGCTCGACCGACGGGGATAGCTCGACCGACGGGGGAGAACCCCCGATGGTTGAGCCCGCGAGCGAAGCGAGCGGTGTCGAAACCAACACAGCCGACAACGCACCCGACCAGCCACAATCTCCTTCCGGTGCCGCACCCGAGTCAGTCACCGGTGCGGCCGCGGCCTACCGCCCCCGCCTCCTGACCGTGTCCGGCCTGGGCACGGGCCGCACCGGCGGCCGGAGCAAGGCGATCGGCAGCAGCGGTCGCCGGATCGGCGCACGGGAGAGCAGCCGAGGCTCGCTCCACCTGGTCGAGACGCTCAAGGCGGCGGCGGGGAAGCAGGCCGCCCGGGGACGTACGTCCGGGCGGGTCGAGCTGCGGATCGAGGACCTCCGCACCGCGGTCCGCGAGGGCCGCGAGGCCAACCTGGTGCTCTTCTGCGTGGACGCGTCCGGGTCGATGGCCGCGCGCAAGCGGATGGCGCAGGTGAAGGCGGCGGTCCTCTCGCTTCTCCTCGACGCCTACCGGCGCCGTGACAAGGTCGGGATGATCACGTTCCGCGGCGAGGGCGCCGAGCTCGTGCTGCCGCCGACCGGGTCGGTCGACCTCGCCGCGGCCCGCCTCGACGAGATCCCCGCCGGAGGACGTACGCCGCTGGCCGAAGGCCTCCTCGAGGCCGCCCGTGTGCTCCAGCGCGAGCGTCTGCGTGACCCTGATCTGCGGCCGCTGCTGGTGGTCGTCACCGACGGCCGCGCCAACTCCAAGACCCACGGGAAGGACGCGGTCCGGCGCTCGCAGCAGGCCGCCGCGTACGTCGCCGGTCTGGGCGTCACCACCGTCGTCATCGACTCCGAGAGCGGACCGATGCGGCTCGGGCTGGCGCGCCAGCTGGCGGCGCACCTGGATGCGGAGCACGTGCCCGTAGCCGAGGTGAGCGCCGAGGCGTTGACCTCCGCCGTCCACGGGTTCACCGGATCCACCACCGGAAGGGGCGCTGCCTGATGCCGAAGGGACAGCCGCTCAACGTACCCGACGACGGGCTCACCACCCGTCAGCGTCGCAACCGTCCGCTGGTGATGGTCCACACCGGGCCCGGCAAGGGGAAGTCGACCGCCGCCTTCGGGCTCGCGCTGCGCGCGTGGAACCAGGGCTGGCGGATCGGGGTCTTCCAGTTCGTGAAGTCGGCCAAGTGGCGCATCGGCGAGCAGACCGTGCTCGAGCGTCTCGGTGCGCTGCACGAGGAGACCGGCGAAGGTGGTCCGGTCGACTGGCACAAGATGGGCTCGGGGTGGTCCTGGTCGCGCAAGCAGGGTGACGCCGAGGATCACGCCGCGGACGCCGCCGAGGGCTGGGCCGAGATCAAGCGGTGCCTGGCCGCGGAGACCTACGACCTGCTCGTCCTCGACGAGTTCACCTATCCGATCAAGTGGGGCTGGGTCGATGCCGCCGAGGTGGCCACTGTGCTCGCCGAGCGGCCGGGGCGTCAGCACGTCGTCATCACCGGCCGCGACGCCGACCCGGCGCTGCTGGAGGTCGCCGACCTGGTCACCGAGATGACCAAGATCAAGCATCCGATGGACGCGGGTCAGAAGGGCCAGCGGGGCATCGAATGGTGAGCGAGCCCAAGCGAGCGACAACAAACCTCAGGGCGCCACGTCCGTATTCTTCGCACTGCCCTACGGGCGTGGCGGCATGAGCCTGCCCCGGCTGGCGGTCGCTGCTCCTTCGACCGGCTCGGGCAAGACGACGATCGCGACCGGGCTGATGGCGGCGCTGCGCTCGGCCGGGCACGTGGTCAGCGGTCACAAGGTCGGCCCGGACTACATCGACCCGGGCTACCACGCGCTCGCCACCGGCCGCCCGGGCCGCAACCTCGACCCGCACCTGGTGGGGGAGTCGCGGGTCGTACCGTTGCTGCTCCACGGCGCTGCCGGAGCCGACGTGGCGGTCATCGAGGGCGTCATGGGCCTCTACGACGGCCGGCTCGGCACCGACGGCTTCGCCTCGACCGCACACGTGTCCTCGTTGACCTCCTCGCCGGTCGTCCTGGTCCTCGATGTCGCCCGGATGTCCCGCTCCGCTGCCGCGATCGCTGCGGGCATGGCCGGCTTCGACCCGTCCGTACGCATCGGGGGAGTCGTCCTCAACCGTTGCTCTCCCGGGCGCAACGCCGACGAGATCCGGCGTGCGCTGGACGGTCTCGGGCTGCCGGTCCTCGGCATGCTCCCGCCGGACCCGTCGCTGGCGACGCCCTCGCGCCACCTGGGGCTCGTCCCGGTCGACGAGCGCGACGAGTCCGTCGCGCTGATCGAGCGGCTGGGCGAGCAGGTCGCGGCTCATCTGGACCTGTCCGCCTTGTTGGAGCTCGCCCGGTCGGCTCCAGACCTGGACGGGGATCCTTGGGATCCGGTGGTGGCGTTGGGCGAAGGCGACCGTGTTGGTTTCGACACGGCGTCGCTCGTTCCTCACGACGCCGGCTCAACCAGCGCAACCGTTGGTCGAGCCGCCGGAGCCGCTAGGCGGAGGCGTGTCGAGACCAACACAGTCGACGACGCGAACGCGCGTCCTGTGGTCGCGGTCGCGGGCGGCAGGGCGTTCACCTTCCGCTACCCCGAGACCGAGGAGCTCCTGACGGCCGCGGGTTGCGAGGTTGTCGCGTTCGACCCGATGACCGATCCGGCGCTCCCTGTCGGCACCCGGGGGATCTATCTCGGTGGCGGCTTCCCGGAGATGTACGCCGCCGAGCTCGCCGCCAACCGCAGCCTCCTCCGCGACCTGCGTGAAGCCGTCGAAGCCGGGGTCCCGACCGTCGCCGAGTGCGCCGGGCTGCTCTACCTCGCGGAGGCCCTCGACGGCGTCCCGTTGGCCGGCGCCCTTCCTGCCCGAGCCGCGATGAGCGAGCGCCTCACCCTCCGCTACCCGGTGGCCACGGCCCCCTCCGACTCCCTGCTCACCCGTGCCGGCGAGCAGGTCACCGGCCACGAGTTCCACCGCACCACCACCTCGCCCTCCGCCGGGGCGCAGGCGGCCTGGAGCGTCGACGGTGCCGAGACCGGCTTCAGCAGTGACACGGTGCACGCGTCTTACCTCCACGTCGCCTAGCCGACCTCGTAGACGAACCCTCGGTCGACTTCCCGTACGGGTCGGCCGGACGTGCTCAGACCGACCAGGCGTTCGTGCAGGCGGGCTTGACTCGCGAGGTTGCCTACGAAGTCACCGACACCGCCCTCATGGCGGGCCTGATCCGGTGCGGCCTCGCGGTCGGCTTCTTGGCAGCGCCGTACGTCCAGATCGCCCCGGAGCTCGAAGGTCTCGTCGTGGTCACCGTCACCGATGCACCGCACCGCACCGAGTACGTCGCCTGGCCGTCAACCGGCCCGACCCCGGCGACCGCCGCGTTCCTCGCCGCGATCGGCATCAACCGAACGAGCACCTGATGTGAACCGTCACTGATCGCCGCCCGACTTCTCGACGACCTGGCCCACAGAAAGGGTGGTGGCTGCGTACGTCTTCCTCTCTGCCGTACGGCTCGCGCCCAGAAACCCGTCCCGCGAGCGTTCGTCCGGCGATGATGGGGGCATGCGGCATGTCGACTTGGTGATCATCGGTTCCGGCTCGGGCAACGCCATCGTCGATGAGCGGTTCGACGACTGGGAGGTGGTCTACGTCGAGAAGGGCGTCGGGTCCCGAGGCTCCTACGGCGGCACCTGCCTCAACGTCGGCTGCATCCCGACCAAGATGCTGGTGCACACCGCCGACGTGGCCGGAGCCCCCGGTGAAGCGCGGCGACTCGGCGTCGACCTCTCCTTCGACGATGCGGACTGGCCGCGGATCCGCGACCGGATCTTTGGACGGATCGACCCGATCGCCGATGGCGGTCAGAAGTACCGGCAGACCGGACGGCCCAACACGAGTCTGCTGACCGGCACTGCGCGCTTCACCGGTCCGAAGCAGCTGACCGTCATCGACGAGGCCGGCGGCGTCACGGCGATCAGCGCCGATCGGATCGTGGTCGCCGCGGGCAGTCGCCCGGCCGTTCCCGACGTCCCGGGGCTGGCCGAGAGCGGATTCCACACCAGTGATTCGGTGATGCGCCTGGAGCAGCTGCCGGCCAGCATGGTGATCCTGGGGAGCGGCTTCATCGCCGTGGAGATGGCCCACATCTTCGCCTCCCTCGGCGTGAAGGTCACCGTCGTGGCCCGCTCCGGACAGCTGCTCAGCCGGCTGGACCGCGATGTCGCGCGCCGGTTCACCGAGATCGCGGGAGAGCGGTGGGACGTGCGTCTGAACCACGCGATCCGACGAGTCGACCGCGACGGTGACCGGGTTCGGGTCCTCCTCGACACCCACGACGGCGAGGAGCGCCTCGAGGCCGACGTGCTGCTGGTCGCGACCGGCAGGGTGCCCAACAGCGACCTGATCGAAGCCGAGGCCGGAGGACTCGAGATCACCGGCGATGGCCGGATCGTGGTCGACGAGACCCAAGCCACGACGGTCCCGGGCGTGTGGGCCCTGGGTGATGTCAGCTCGCCGTACCAGCTCAAGCACGTGGCCAACCGTGAGGCTCGGACCGTCGCGCACAACCTGCTCCACCCGAAGGGCCTGATCCGCACCGACCACCGCTACGTGCCGTACGCAGTGTTCACCGAACCGCGGATCGCGTCGGTCGGGCTGACCGAGCAGCAGGCTCGAGCCAACGGCATCGAGTACGTCACCTCGACCCAGGAGTACGCCGGCACCGCCTACGGCTGGGCGATGGAGGACACCTCGGGGTTCGCCAAGCTGCTGGCCGACCCGAACACGGGCGCGCTCTTGGGTGCGCACGTCATCGGGCCCGAAGCGCCGACGCTGATCCAGCCGCTTATCCAGGCGATGCAGTTCGGCCTCGATGCCCGGACGATGGCACGCGACCAGTACTGGATCCATCCGGCGATGCCGGAACTCATCGAGAACGCGCTGCTGGCCCTGCCGCTGGCGTGATCGCCGGCCGGACGGCCGGACCATATGCTGTGGCCATGTTGGCACGTCAGTGGGTGCTCAGGGTGGAGCGGGCGTGGGACGCGGCGAGGCTCCGCCGGGCAGGATCACGGGTGCCGGCGGACTTCCGGATCGTCTGCTACGGCGGGCACGGGAGCGCCGTGGGGGTCGTCGTGCGCGGGCGGGTCGTCGATGATCCGCCGCCCTCGGCGGCTGTGGAGGGCGAGGGTGCGGTCGCCGCCGTACGCCGCATGGTCCGACACTTCGTGACGGACGAGCTGCCGGGTGTGCCGCTGCGGATCACCGTGGGCGATGCCGTTGTGGACGCGGTCACCGACGACGAGGGCTACTTCGTGGCGCGACTGCACCCCAGCGCCCACACCCTGCAGGCACCGTGGACCCAGGGCACCGTCGAGCTGGCCGGCGAGTACCGCGGCCTGGCCGGCGTTCATCGGGCCGAGGTGGAGGTTCGCGTTCCCGCCGAGGAGGCGCGGTTCGGCGTGATCTCCGACATCGACGACACGATCCTCGAGACCGGGGTGCAGCGCGTCGGGCGGATGGTGCGTCAGACCCTCACCGGGTCGGCGCTCACGCGCACCCCGTTCCCGGGCGCGCCCGAGCTCTACCGCGACCTCGCCGCCGGTGTGAACCCGGTGTTCTACATCTCCTCCAGCCCGTGGAACCTGCACTCGTTCCTGAGCGCCTTCGTACGCCACCGCGACTTCCCCCGCGGGCCGCTGCTGCTGCGCGACCTGCTCGGCAGGGCCGCCGGCCGCGAGCCCAAGACGGCGCGCATCGACGAGGTCCTCGCGCTCCACCCCGACCTACGGTTCGTCCTCCTGGGCGACTCCGGTGAGCACGACCCGGAGATCTACGTCGACACTGTCCGCCGCCATCCCGGGCGGATCCTCGCGGTCTGCATCCGCGAGGTGCGCCTCGACCCTCACGACGGGCGGGTCGAGCGCGTGTGGAACGGGATGGGCGACGACGTACCTCTTGTGCTCGTCGCCGACAGCGAGGCGGTTCGTCGCCACGCCACAGGACTCGGCCTGCTCTGAACTGGCACTCGCATCCGCATCACCGGCATGAGCTCGTCGTCGATCCCCTCGAAGTCGGTGACGCGTTGCCAGACCGCGTCGAGCGGGGCCGAGATCGTCGAGGTCTGCCGGACGGTGGCTCGCTCATGGCCTCCAGTCAACAGGGGCGAAGGGTCGAGGTCATCCGACCAGGGTCGCAATCCCGGGCTGGCCGGGTGCCGTCGACGCGCTGCTCGTCACAAGCCTGTCAGGGGTTATTGGCCGGGGCACCCTTCGGTGAGGTGACGTCATCCCCCTCGACGGGACGACGCGACCAGTAGCTGGCCAGGGTCGACCCGGACACGTTGTGCCACACCGAGAAGATCGCGGCAGGAAGCGCGGCCGCGGGGGAGAAGTGGACGGTCGCGAGGGCGGCGGCGAGTCCGGAGTTCTGCATGCCCACCTCGATGCTGAGGGCGCGTCGGCTCGAGACCGGCATTCGGCAGACCCGCCCCACTGCGTACCCCAGTGCCAGGCCGGCGATGTTGTGCAGGACAACGGCGAGAACGATCAGGAGGCCGACAGAGAGCAGGGTCGACGCGCTTCCGGCGACGACGGCCAGCACGACCGCGGTGATGCCGGCGACCGAGATCAGCGGGAGCACGTCGATGACCCGCTCGACGAGACGGGGCAGCAACAGCCGGAGCACGAGGCCGAGCAGGACCGGGACGAGCACGATCTTCACGATCGAGACGAACAGGTCGCTCGCGGAGACGGGGAGATCCTCGCCGACCAGCAGCAGGACGAGGATGGGCGTCAGCACCGGCGCGAGCAGCGTCGACACGGAGGTCATGGCCACTGAGAGTGCAGTGTCGCCACGGGCCAGGAACACCATGACGTTGGACGCGGTGCCGCCCGGTGAGCAGCCGACCAGGATCATGCCGGCGGTGAGCACCGCGGAGAGGCTCAGCGCGTTGGCGATGCCCCAGCCGAGCAGGGGCATCACGGTGAACTGAGCGGCGACGCCCAGCAGCAGCGCCCATGGCCGCCGGCCGATGATGGCGAAGTCGCGTGGCCTGAGCGTCATGCCCATCCCGAGCATGATGATCTGGAGGAGCAGAGGAATCTGCGCCGCCCATCCGTCGAAGGTGCTGGGGGTGGCCAGGGCGATGGCGCCGGCGACCAGGACGATCAGGGCGAACCAACGCCCCACGAAGGCGCTGACCTGTCGGACTCTGTTCATGCTGTTCCCTCCACGACGCTCGGTACGGGGCGACCCGATGCCCCGCCCACCGCGAGATCCTCGCAGGAGTCGCGCGGCGGGCGGGGCAGGGGACCGGGTCACGAGACCCGGTCGAGCTCTCCGTCGACGTACGAGAGGCCCTTCGTTCCTCAGGCCTTCTTGGTCGCCCAGAAGATCTCGGCGATCTCGTCGATCTTGGCGAGGAGCTTGTCGGCGACCTCGAGGTCGAGGGTG